>CAYRKA010000080.1:0-6610 GCA_964424785.1 uncultured Lachnospiraceae bacterium
GGCCACGGTACTGTCGCCGCCCTCCTCATCGTATGCGAACAGCGAATTGTCCTCCACCGTCTTCGACGCGCCGTTGACCTTCTGTGTATCCCCGGTGTAGGAGACCTCCGCCGTAAGCTCAAAATCATCTCCAGGCGTTACATCCCCGGGCCATGGAAGATCCTTAAACTGCCGGTCCGGATCCAGCGAATCGAGGAGATAAGTCCGCCTGTACATCAGATACAGCACGCCGCTCTCCACCGGCTCATCCGACACGCGCGAGGCGTACTGGTCTCCCAGCGTCGCCTCGTCAAGCACAATCTCATTTTCCTGATAACTCAGCGTCAGCTCCAGCTCAATCTTGTCCTGCTCAGCAGAAAGAGACCGCGGCACCCACCAGGTCACCTCAGCCGTCAGCTCATCCTCATTATAAATCCTGATCACCGGTGTGCGCAGCGCGATCGTACTGCCGCCCTGCGCGGAGTCTCCACCATAATATCCTGTCATAGGAGAGAGCGTCATACGCGCACGCTTTGAAGCGCCTCTGTGATCTCTGTAAAACTCCGCAAAATCTCCCGCCGGAAACGTCTTCTCTGCGAAAAAGACATCCGTCACGCTCGCACTCTCCGGCTCATATACAATATAAAAATGCCCGTCCCAGAGAGACGACTCAATTGTCTCCTCCGGCAGGAGCTGCCCAACCGCACTGTCCTCGCTGCTGATATAATAAAAAGTCATGGAGACGGACTCGCCGTCCCCCACGGCGACCTCAACATCCCGAATCTCATTGGAGCCATCCTGCTTCACTGTGAGCCGTTCGAGGCTGCCGCGCCCGTCGAGTAGCACAGCACGGTTCTGCGCCGCCATATAAATCTCGCGCGCCGCATTGTCAAGCTCAGATATTTTCAAATAATCACGGTACGTCACGACCGCGACCATGGACACCGCCAACAGGCAGATCACAATCAGCACCGCCAACAGTGTCTCCATGAGCGTGAATCCGTGATCCGCGCGTCTGCTCTCGCACTGTCCCATCCTATGTACTCCCATATCCCCTGAAATTGTTATAACTATATTACAATATCATTCTATATTTGTCCAGCGGATTTTCCTGATCTATGAAGTACAATCGGATGGGGAGGGCCATCGACCCTATCCGCCGCGCCGAGGGCGGTAGCGCCTTGCCGCTGAAATTTCCTTGCCGTCCCGTGCGCGTAAGAAAGGCCGCCGCATTCGCGGCAGCCTCCCAATTTTGTAATATCGCTCTTTATTTCGTTACGGTCACAGTGCAGACAACTTTCTTCTTGCCGCTCTTGATTGTGATCTTTACCTTACCGGCCTTCTTCGCTGTGATCTTGCCCTTTGAAGAAACCGTGGCAATCTTCTTGTTGGATGAAGTGTATTTCACTTTATCCTGGCTCATGATCGGCTTAATGAGCGGCTCCAGCGCCAGCTTCTTGCCCCTTTGCAGCGTCAGCTTCTTCTCTGCCACCTTCACGGACGTCGTTTTCACCTTTGCTTTCTGGATCTTAAAGGTAACCGTCTTCGTCAGGCCGCTCGCCAGCGTGATCGTCAGCGTTGCCTTGCCTGTCTTCGTCCCGGCCTTCAGCGTGCAGGTGCCGTCCGCGCTGAATTTCGTGACCTTCAGGCGCTTCGTGTTGTCCGATACCATTGATACCACGCTGTCACCCTTAGCCATGCCAGTAACAACAAACTTCGTCGTCTTCTGCTTCACCTGCATCTTCAGCGAAGTCGCGGGCACAGTTATCGTCCGCGCAAGCGCCTCCCCGACAGTTTGCGTCTCAGACGCGCCACACGTACTACACGTACGCTGCTGCTCCTCCGGCGCAAAGACGGTCGCCTCCGAAATGGTCGTCCACTCGCCCCAGGTGTGTATATGCTCAGCCTGGCTGGCCGGTTCCGCCGGAGCCGCGATGCTCGTAAGCTCCGCTGTGCCGGACGCATCGCTGAAATTCTTGTCGCAGACGGAGCAGTGATAATGCTCCACCGTATCAGCAGTCGCATCCATATGGGACAAAGTATGGCCCGCCGGAATCGTTTCCGTATACTCATCTCCACAATTACTGCAAGTATACGTCCTCACCCCGGCAGCTGTGCAGGTCGCCGCCTTGGTGATCTTGGCGGTATAATTGTGACCTTTTGCCGAAATCGCCACGCTCGTCACTTCTGTCTTGCCGTTCGCGTCGCTGTAATTCTTGCCGCAGACAGAGCAGTGATAATATTTCCTATTGCCTGCTGCCGTGCACGTCGCATCTACCGCTGAAACCGATGTCAGCTCATGCGCGGCGGCCACGGTCACATCCGTAAGCTCTTTCGTACACGCCTTATCGCTGTAATTCTTGCCGCAGACGGAGCAGTGGTAATATGCCACATTTCCTGCTGCCGTGCACGTCTCCTCCACCGCAGGATGAAATATCGGGCTATGGTCGGTCACAGGGATTGATTCCGTATAGGTATCCCCGCAGCTGCTGCAGGTATATGTCTTCACCCCTGTAGCTGTACAGGTCGCTGCCCTGGTTATTGCCGCAGTATATTTATGGCCTGTCGCCGCAATCTCCCCCTGCTCTACAGAATCACAGCGATCGCATCTGCGCTCCCGCAAGCCAGCTTCTGTACACGTCGCTTCCGTCACTATTTCCCAATCACTCCAGTCATGACCAAGAGCGCTAATCGTTTCCATATTGTCAAAATCCGGGCATCCGCAAAGGTCGCATATTTTCACCTTTTTCCCATCCGTCTCACAACCCGGCCACGCAATAATCTGATACGGATCATCCTCATAGGTATGATCACAGAAGAAGAAGCTACAGTAGAATTCTTCGCTCACTGGATACCCATAGTCATCCACCGTCTCCATAATCAACTTAACCACTCCGCAGAGCGGATCGGCGTCTTCTCCTACTGTCCCAGTCTGCGTCACAGTAACAGTATTAGTATCAAATTCAAACTTTACCAGTCCTTCGTGATTCGTATCATATAGTTCGGCGCTCAGCGTCCCCTGTACTTCTTGATTACCCGTATCCGCGTCTACCATCTTGAGTATTGGCTTAATATAGATACTACTACCTACTCCTGGAACCGCAGAGTAGCAGTCCTTAGCCTCTATCATATAGTAATAATCCTCTATATAAACAGGTTCGTCAGACCACAGTTCATAGGGTTTCTCCCCTTCCTGTGGAATCGTTACATGCACCCTCAACCATGTCTCTCCGCAGCTGTCCTCCGAAGAAGAAGCCGTTATATGGCCATCCTTCGTGACTGTAATCATGTTCTCGTCCCAGTCCAGGAATTCCGCTTCATAATCTGTCTCCGGATCCATCTGCGCCCGCAAATAAGCAATTGTGCCATCTTCCTGTTTCAAAGCTTCTATGCGGTAAACCAGTACCTGCAATATCTGTTCGCTTCCCGGAAGCATCCTCTCCATTCCCGTACTTCTTGTAACAGACATCCCATACAGCGTACTGTGAACTGTCACTTCACTTGTAAATGAGGTCTCATTACCATTTTCTACATTTCCTTCGCCCTCTACACGCTTGAACCTTACCTGATAAGTCAGTGTCGCAGTGTCTCCGGCTACCGCATCATTCGCGACTGCGACATACCAGAATTGATCGTCATCCGTCGTGCCTGGAGAAAGCACTTCATTATCGCTTTCAATGACGACCACCGTGTAAATCAGATTCTTTCCATAAGGATACTCTCCATTCTCTATATAGCACGATATCTCATTCTGATCGTAATAGAACGCCTCATGATCCCCTACAAGCACTTCACCATTCTGATCCTGCCACTCCACAACAGGATCCTTGATTTCGACGGCAATCTGATAGCGATATACTTCGTCCGAGTCCGTATTCTCCCCTGCCGGTGCCATGACAGAAGCGCATATTGCCGGATACGGATTTTCATTTTCCGTCGAATTGTAGCCTTGCGCATCCAGCCATTTCTGCATTTCTTTGCCACACAGCGTGAGCTTAAGCCCATTATCCGAATCAACCGCGTAAGTGTCGCTTGCTGCTTGCGTGAATTCCCCTGTATCCTCGTCATATAGGCCTACCGTCCACTCAAGGATCCTGCCATTCTCCAACAGTCCTTCACCGACGCCAGCCTCGAAAACTGCGTTTTCGTCACAGAACACCCACGTGTATCCATCCCCTCGTTCACCCTCGATCCACATATGAAAGTCCGGATCGATGAAAGACCAGGTGCGTCTTGCCACCTCCGTAAAGATCGGATCCCCCGCGTCATCTGTAATCGGTTTTCCATCCTCGCCAACTTGAGGAATCTCCGCGATCAGGGTAGCCTCTGTCCAGCCCTCCCGAAGTCTGGTCAGTGAAAAGCCCGGATCTACATATCTGCCATCATTGTCAAATTGATTTTCCAGAGTCCGACCTTCGTCAGCGCTGTAACTCTCAGAGGATATTTCCAGATAATTATCATCATACTCCCACCAATAACGTATCTCTCCCTTATACAGAGCCTTATTTTCTGACTCCGACTCATCAACAACCTGCTCATAAAGCGCCGGGTGCGGAGAAAACGACTCATTCACAATCAAATACTGATCCGGATTCGGCGTATCGTCATAATCTTGAATCTGATAATTCTTAATATTCAGATCAATCCGTTCTTCTTTAATCGGTTCGGTTTCCGTCCCTTTATAAGCTTTCACAAAGATTGCTGCATCTCCGACCTCACCTGCCGTTGCCGTAATTACAGTTCCTTCACTTGCATTTAATGTAACATTGCCCTCAGCACTCCACTTAAGTCGGTATTCCTTATCCTCCTCTGAACCATCTCCGCCATATATGTCATGTACGACTTTCGCTGTTATCGTGAATGTGTCCCCCGGTATCAGATTCGGGTTGTCTGGATTCATCGCAAGATCGATATAGTACTGTTCTCCTACAACTGATACAGGAAAAACGTTCTCAATCTCTTCATGTGTCCAATAATCCTCATATTTCACAGTGACTTCAGCCTCACATATGCTGTGAAGCTCCAGCTCCCAACCGTCTTCTTCCTCACGGCAGGTTATTGCCTTGGATGCTCCTTCTGTAATTTTCACTGAAACATCTGTAACAGCTGTCTCATCCCACAGTTCCTCCCCAATATTCGAAGCATGATCCTGACTGGATTCATGATATGATACTGTATTGTCGATCCAGATATTATTATCTGGGAACCTCTCTGCCGGATTGTCTCTGTCATATTCAAATCCATATTCATAAACGGAGTCCCATGTATCCACATAGATTGAGGTCTCAGAAAGTAATATATCATCCCCAACTGTCACAGTCGCTCCCACATCAAACCCACCTGCGTCAGTGTCCTCGTCAATCCACTCCCTGAGTTTTTCCCCGTCCAGGATGATATTCTTCCCATCATCGCTTACTTCATAACAATCCTCATCCGGCTCACTAGGCTCACCACCGTTCTCATCCCAGATACCCACGGTCCAATTGATCCGATAAAAATTCCCTTTATCGGCCAGATTGCCAGTATCCAGCGACAGTGTCAATTCAGCATCATCATAAAGCCAGGTATTCCCGTTCTCGTCACGATACTGATCCCCGTCGAACCAGATGCTATAGTCCAGACTATCAAACCAGTACGGATAGCGGCAAATCTCCTCCCCGTCCTCTTCTTCAGTTACCTTCTGTTTTGCAATCAGCGTCACGCATGTATCGCAGTCGCATATACGCTGCAGAACCGGCAGGCCATTGCTTCCAGTTTCACCAGTTTTCCTCCATTCAGTTTCATCATACGCAAGCTCAACAGTTATATCCTCTCCTGATAACGGTTCACTTTTAATGACATTCTCATCTCGCCAATAGCGGTAAACATGTGCGCCTGGCTCATCTGTTGTCCCGAGATTCAGATCAAAAGAAGCCCCAACAGGTAACGAATTGTTATATTCTTGCGGGACAATCGCATAATACCCACTGTCGTCACAAACCCAAATATGAAATACCGCATCTGCAACATACTCGTCTCCATATTTTACCTTCACCCAAACATCCGTTTCTCCATCCTGGTTTTCATTTGAGGTAAGCCAAAGGCCTCTCCCATCCTCTGTAATCTTTGCCGTGACCAGATCAGTATCATACTCACACTCCGAATTCACTTCGAGAGAATAATCCTCCAGCCACTCAAAGCCGCAGTCCTCCTCATCATGATACCAATTATAGCCAAGACGCCCTGATACAGTCAGATTATCGTCCGTCAGCATTTGTGCATTATCCATAGGCAGCCATTCATAATTGAAAATGCCACCACCACCATACACAACAAATTCATATGTTCCTGATTCTGAATTGTCTCCGTCGACGCGCTCGTATGAGAGTGTCACAACTGCCTTGCCGACGCCCTCTCCTACAAGCACCCAACCGTCCTGCTGACTCCCTTCAACCGTGATAATCTCCTCGTCTGTCTCTACCCAGTTTCCATTCGCACCATCTTCGTTTTCAATTGTATCGTCCCACGTATAACACGTTACATTAACCTCCTCAACAGACACCGCCTGGTTCTGACCTTCTGGATATGTTTCATCCATTTGCCAGTAATAAAATTCTATGTTTCGACTCAAGCCAGGCATCAGGGTCTCATT
>CAYRKA010000080.1:6710-10628 GCA_964424785.1 uncultured Lachnospiraceae bacterium
GGGGATCATCCCACCCTGTATCTATCGTTCGGATTCCCAATGACCACTCAAGCGTATAAGTCTGACCTGCCAGACCAGACGTATCCACATGGATAATCAGATCCTCATTGTCAAAAACCCATGTGTTATGATTCTCCTCATCGCGCAGGTGAGTAAATGAAATGAGTCTTGTTTCATTTCCCTCATCCGTCTCTGCCTCGTCTCCCTCGGTAGCCGTTTCCTCCGCAGCCTCCTCAGCCCCCTCTGCAAAAACTGCCTTCACAGCCTCCGCCGTCTCCGAACCTTCCGTCTCCTCTATGATCTCTGCGCTTTCTTCTTCGGACATTGCGTCTTCTGCTGCTTCCATCACAGCTTCCGTTTCAGCCGCCTCGGTCCCGTCCTCCGCTGCCTCTGTCTGTGCACTCTCCGTTACAGCCTCCGCCGCTTCTGCCTGCGCAGCCTCCGTCTCCGGCGCATCGGTGTCCTCCACCGTTTTCTCCGAAGTCTCCCGCTCAGTCTCTGATAAAGTCTCCGGCTCAGCTTCTGTCCCGGCCTCTGCCAAAGCCATCGATACAGTCGGATCGGATTCTGCCAGAGTCCCCATCTCATCTTCTGATTCGGTCCCGCTCTCAGTCTCCGTTTCCGTCTCCGTCTCGCTCTCACTCTCCGACTCACTCTCGTTCTCAGTCTCCGTCCCATCCGAAGCTACCACCTCCAGGGACTCTATCTCCAGGTCGGAAGGAGCCGTCCCAGCATCCGCAGTAACTGCTGCCGCCATATCGGGCGCATCATCCTCGTCTATCCATACCACCTGCTCATCCACATCGCTTCCATCCACGGCTGCCTTGTCCGCGTACAGTTCTTCCGCCAACGTGATAAAAGAGCCGTTCCCAAATACCATGGCAACCGTGAGCAGCCATGCCGTGATACATCTGAAAAGTTTCTGCTTCCTCATATCCGTTCTCCTCCAGACTTTCTGCAGTCCCGCTTAATGGTTTTCCGCGCTAGGGGCTGCGTCATTGCTTTTTTGTGGAAAATTATAGCAAATCATCATTTTCGATTGGTGTCCTGCCAGAAGACTTTTTTGATCACTTTCGCTGAACGCATTGTCCTCGCGGGACACAGTGTGATATACTGGCCACTAGGTATTTTGCAGCCGGACAGCTGCGATATTTCGGGCAGCATATGCTGTCGCACAGGAGGCGTTTTTGTGAAGAATATACGTAAAAAGGAGCTGACCACCTCTCAGCTCCTCGCAGTCATCAGGAATTCAGGCCATTTTTCAGAGGTCACGCGGCAGTACCACGACCAGTCGGAGCCTCCCGTATTCTGCCACTATCTGTACAGCGTCATGGAGAAGCATGGGAAGTCCCCGAGGGACATCATCAGCGACAGCGGGATCGAGCGCTCCTATTTTTACCATATCCTGAGCGGCCAGAAATCACCGGGCCGCAATATCATCCTGCGGATCTGCCTGTGTATGTCCGCGACGCTCACCGAGACGAACCAGCTCCTGCGCCTGTCGAACCAGGGTGTCCTGTACGCGAAGATCCGACGCGACGCGGCGATTATTTTCGCCATCGATAAAAAATATACGATGCAGCAGACGAACGACTTCCTGCTCCGTGAGCACGAGCTGCCGCTGTATAAGGAGGAGTCCTCATGAAAGAAGTCCTGGTACCCCCCCCGCCGCGCCGCCATCATATATAAGGAGGCATCCATATGAGCCGGTTTTCTGACATGTCCCGCATCGTGCTGCCGGATGAGCTCTCCGCGGGGTACGAGGTCGTTTCCTGCCTGAAATACTCGGAGCAGGGCTCTACATGGCTGCTCCATGACACGGCCTCCGGCCATCCGTACCTTCTGAAGACAGCCTCGGACCCTGTGTACGGGAAGCTGCTCCGGAACGAGCAGGAGATCCTGGATTTCATCCATTCCGCAGGGCATTCCGGGCTTGCCGATACCTTTCCCTCTCCCGTCCGTCTCGTCACGCAGGGCGATGCGTTTTTTTATGTGCGCACTTTTATCGAGGGGAAAACGCTCGAGGAGCTCGTCGAGTCCAATTACAGGAGACCGGGGCTGCCTGCCATGCGCTCGCTCGACTACGCCATCGCGCTGACAGAGCTGCTGCATTTCCTGCACACGATGCAGCCGCCGCTGATCCACCGCGACATCAAGCCGCAGAATGTCGTCGTCGACGCGGAGGGTGTCTGCCACTTCATCGACCTCGGCATCTCGCGCTTCTACCAGCCTGAGAAGAGCAGCGACACCTTTATCATGGGGACAAAGCTGACCGCGCCGCCGGAGCAGTTCGGCTACCAGCAGACGGATATCCGCAGCGACCTCTATTCGATCGGCATCCTGCTCTATTACTGCATCACAGGGGAATATGAGGTGAAGGAAGACGGCCTGGCAGAGCTGCCAGGCGATGTCTCGCGGATCATCCACAAGGCCACAATGTTTGACCCGGACAGACGCTACCAGGCGGCCGACGAGCTGCTGCCGGATCTGATCGGCGCACGCTTCCCCGGCCGGCGCAGGGACACAGGTCGGGAACACAGCGGCCGCATCCGGGCTGCGTACGCGGCGTGCGCTGTCCTGCTCGCGCTCAATCTCGGGCTTGCCGGGGCACTGCTTGCGCAGAGGCACTCGGGATCGGGCAGGGCAAACCTGGCTGCGGACGATGCGGCAATTGCGGCAGACAAGGTACAGGGGACAGATTCCAGCAGTACACAGGATGATACAGCCTCTGCCGGAGACGGGATATCCGGGACAGGTTCCCATGACGCGCCCTCTTCCGCCGACCCCGGCGCAGCCTACACCTTCGCCGAGCCCCTGATCGAGGAGGCTGTGCGTCTCCAGCTCGGCATCCCGGAGGCTCCGCTCACGGGAAGCGACCTCGCAAAGATCTCCGAGCTGCACATCTTCGGGCAGCAGATCTATACAGATGACAGCGTCATCTGGTTCCGCGGGGACGAGCCGTATGTCTATGACGACGAGATGCGCGAGAGCGGCCTGTATGAGCAGGCCGGGCCGATCTCCTCGCTCGAGGATATCCCGCACCTGCCGAACCTGCGGACACTCTGCCTGTACAACCAGCAGATCGAGGATATCTCAGCCCTGCGGGGTACTGCCGTCACGTCGCTTGGCCTCGGCTACAACCCGCTGACTGACCTGACGCCGCTTACCGGGAACACCTCGATCCGGAGCCTGAACCTGTCGTCCCTGGACATCCCGGATCTGTCCGTCGCTGCCACGCTGCCGTCCCTGGACGAGCTCAACATCGGCGGGACATCCGTCCGGTCGCTCGATGAGATCCGGGGCTGCGGCCTCACGGGCCTGAATATCTGTGACCTGAGCCTTGATGATTACGCGGTGCTGCTGGAGTTCCCGAACCTGAAGACGCTCCTGCTCAACCCGCTCTCCGCCAGGACGCTTGACGCAGCTGCGGGGCTGGCTGTCGAGGAGCTCACCTTCCTCTACTCGAACGGCCTGTCCCTCGACAGCCTTGCCGTGCTGCCGGAGCTTCGCAGCCTGTATTTCCGTGGGAATGATTTTGAGACGCTGCAGGCTGAACAGCCCGCGCTTGACAAGTTGGAGAAGATCGAGCTGGTGGATGTCACGATAGAGGATTTCACGGCGTTCGCGTCGCTCACCTCGCTGACACAGCTGTACATCTACGGGGCGAAATGTGAGAGCTACGAGGGCCTCGGCCAGATCCCACAGCTGCAGACCATCTGCTGCACACAGGAGCAGCGCGACGCGATCGCAGCCATGTATCCGGATGCCGGGTATCTCTATATACTATGAAAGCCCAGTCTCGGTGTCCCGCCAGATGGCGCACTTGTGCGGCCATTGGCCGGGCACCAGAGACGCTAACCCGGATGAGCAAGTAGGGCGATAGCCCGGATTGCGAATACGGGGAGGATTGCGAGAGTG
>CAYRKA010000081.1:0-10548 GCA_964424785.1 uncultured Lachnospiraceae bacterium
ACATTCTGCCCGGGATCCACGATCTTGGTGGTGCGCACGCCGATCTCCTGCACGGTCCCGCGCCAGTCCCCGATCGTGACAATGTCGCCCACCTGGAAATCCCCTTCAAAGATAATAAACAGGCCGGCCAGGATATCCGATACCAGCTTCTGTGCGCCAAGGCCGATTACCAGGGACAGGATGCCGGCTGATGCCAGCAGCGTGGCGGTATCCACCCCCACCAGGGCCAGGCAGTAATACAGGATCGCGATTACAGACACATATTTCAGAAAGCTGTGGAGCAGACGGCAGATCGTCGCGCCTCTTGCCCCAAGGGCTTTCCCCATCAGGCGGAGCGCCTCCTGCAGCACCATCACCAATATGCCTGCGACACATATGATCAGGATACATCCGGTCAGTGCGAATACGTTCAGCCCCTTCTCCCAGTTCCCGTCCAGGATCAGGCGGAAAATGGAATCCTGCTCAAACAGGCGGTCCTTAAGCAGCACAGCGATACAGATCAGCACCGCAAATACCGCCAACAGGGCTTTCAGCAGAAAACCGGTCTTCTGTTCAGGCGTTTTCTGGCTCCAGAAAACACTGTCGTACGACCAGCGGCTCGCAGCAGCTTTCGTCTTCTTGGAGCTGCCGTCCGGCATCCGCACATCGATCATCGGTCCCTTCCCGGCTTTCGCTTTTGCGGCTTCCGTCTTTCCCTGCGCAGCTTCCGTCACATTTCCGAACGCCAGGACCATAAAGAGCAGGAGCAGACTGACCAGGCTCGCCCCGGCGCACGCAGCCGATACCTGGATCCGGGTCCCCATGATCCGGCTCTGCGGAGTCGCTACATAGATATAATGCGTATCTGTCTCCAGGCTGGAAGCAAACAGCTTCTTCCCGTCGATCGTTATGTAATCACGCAAATTCCCCGAAAGCTGGCTTTCTTTCATCCCATACTCCACTGCGCTTCTGCCCACCAGCTTACTCTCCGGGTAATAAGTAAATGTGCCGTCTTCTTTATCCACAGCAAAGGCAAACCCGCCTGCCCCCGCCTTGACCGTCTCCAGCACGGAGGACAGACTGGTAGCTGCCAGGGCCTGTTCCAGCTTTTCCGGGACGACCGCCATCTGCACAAAACCGTCCGTATCCCCGTCCTCGTCGGTCAGGAGAACGCCGATATACTGCCGGTACTCACCCGATACCTCGTCCGGCATCGCCTCCTGGATAAAATAAGGCAGGCCGTTCAGCAGGCTGTTAAATTCATAAGACTGGTCCTCCGGGTCGTCGCTGATCCGGAAATTGATATAGGTAGAGTCCGATACCACTTCTTTTCCGTTTTTATCAAAAATCAGCAGGAACTCCGCTCCCAGAATCTCACTCAGCTCCGAAAGCTTTTCTTTTGTGCGCAGCTCCGGATTCCTGCTTAAAATATAGGCAGCGACCTGGCACTTGTTCAGGTATCTCCGGTTGTACTGCGCTGTCAGCAGCTCTACCTCCTCTTCCTTGTCGTCCAACGTCTCCATCACCTCGTCCGCCTGGCTCGTATTGCTCAGGCAGCGCTGGGAAAGGGAAAACAACGTCTGCATATAGAAGGAAGCGGCAAAGAGCACCACCAGACCTACCGCAGAAAACGTGAGCATCCTCCGCCCGACGGTCTTATTGTAGGACAGCCTCCCCGGCCGAATGTCCCGCCCGGCATTATCCTGAAGCGTCAGGAGCGCATAGACCACAATGATCGTGATAACCGCAAAGAACAGGAACAGCACCACGCCCACCGTGATATTGCGGGAGGAAACAAGCTCCTCCTCCGGGACCGCGCAGACTACATAAGCGTCGTCATCCGGGATGGACTTCACGCCGCAATAATACCGGTTGTCGTTTATCGTCATCCAGGAAAACTGGCCGTCCTCAAGCTGCTCCACCTGTATCCCCGCGTCCAGGGAATCCTGCCCGATCATATCCGCGTCGGGGTAGTACAGGAATGTATAGTCCTGATTGGATACGGCAAAGCTGAAGCCATCAAGACCCACCTGGATATTGCCCAGGATACTCTTCCAGGAGGAGGTCTCATCCTGGAGTTGGCTCAGTTCTTCCGGGTCGTGCTCGATGACGGCCTCGGAGGTCCCGTCGATCTTCGCCGCATAGTACCGTCTGGTCTCGCCGTCGATGGTTACCTCAAACGCGTCCGACGGCTCGCCCTCCTCAAAAACGGTGCGCAGCTGGTCAAACCGATGGGCGGTAAAATCTGCGGCGGATTTCTCCGCAGACGCGATTGTCCTCCCCTCTGAGTCCAGCAAAAGAATATTGCTGACATTCATCATCCCCGCGAGCGTACCCATATAACTGTCTGTCATCTCAAAGCTCTCGTCGTTGTTCACCATAAAAGCGACGCTCTCCGCCTTTGATCGGTATACCTCGTCATAAGATGACTCATTCTGCGCTGCCGCCTCGTCCGCCGCGTCGATAGTGGCCTGCATGGCATCCAGCTTTTCCTTCGTATTCGTGTACTGGTTGTTCAGGGTAAGCCTCATCTGCATATAGGACAGGAAGATACCTAAAATAATAACGCTCAATACCTCAATCACTACAGCGGCAACAATCCTGGTTTTCATTTTTTTCCCCATGACAGCTCTCCTCCCTTAATTCCATTTATCGATCAGAGCGTCTACCGTACCGTCATCCAGCATCTTCTGGATGGCTGAGGACACCTTTTCACTCAGGTCAGAACCCTTCTGTGTCGCCACCGCATACTGTTCCTCCCCGATCTGATCTCCCAGAAGCTCTCTGTCATCCTCCATATAAGCCCTGGCGATGCAGCCGTCCATACACACCGCGTCCACATCGCCCTCCTCCAGAGCCGTGGACATAGCCGCGTAAGATTCCATTTCTATCAGCGACAAACCATTCGTGTCCCCCGCCGTGATCAATCCAAGTTCAATCATTTTTTCTGACAGCTTTGACGCTGCGTTGGCTCCTTCCAGGACGCCGGTCTTTTTCCCCACAAGCTGGCTGATCTCGGTAATCAGCGAGGATTTCTCCACCATGACCACACTGTGGTCCACATAGTAGGCCGGTGAAAAATCAAACTTCTCCAGCCGGGACTCATCCACGGAATATGCCGCGATCAGGCAGTCCACATCCCCTGCCAGCAGCAATTCCTCCCGGTTGTCAGGCTCCACGGTAATATATTCAACTTCCTTATAGCCAAGGCTGTCCGCCAGCTCTGCGGCCAGGTCGATCTCCAGCCCGTAATACTTCCCGGTATCCGGGTTCAGATATCCCATATGCATGATATCGTCCCGGACGCCCACCTTCAGGGTACCCGATGCCGCCGAAACACTGCAGGCCGCAACCGGAAGGACAGCGGCCAGGACAGAGGCCGCAACCATGGTTTTCAGAATCCCTTTCATTCATTTTCCTCCTGTATGATAAGTACCGGCACGCGCAGCTTCACCGCACCTGCCATATTGTCGGGGCGCATTTTATGTATGCCGCTTCGCGTCACAGGCGTCCCTGCCAAAACGTTTTACGCGAAAGTCACCTGATAAAGGGTATCCCCTGTGTAATCCGCAGCGACGTAAGCGCCCTCGTACATACCTTCTTCTATAAATACATTGTCCTTGTCCGCACTCAGCGTAACGCCGTCGTCCAGGGCAACCGTGATGGCAGACATACCATAGGCGATCACTGTGCCATAGGAGCGCTTGATCGGATAGCTGTCGTCCTCGTCATTATTATCATTCATCACATTGTGGCCGGCGGTATCGTCGCCATAATAATTGTTGTCATTCATCACATTGTGCCCGGCGGTATTATCGCCATAATAGGATGCCGGGACGTCCCAGGTAAGGTACGAGCCGTATACATACGCAGACCACCCCAAATAGGATACCTGGATCCAGCCGTTGTCCGCATAGCCGGTGACCGTCACCGCCTCATCGGTGGAAAGCGTGCCGAGGACCGAGCCGTCCGTAGAATAAGTGTCCCGCACGTTCACTGGCCTGACCGCGTACATGGTGCCGCCCATGGCCGTCACAATCACAGGCTTTGTCTCGCTCACATAGCTGTCGCACACATAAGCGGTCGTGCCGTTGTAGTCGATCTGTACCCAGCCGTTGTCAGTGTAGCCCAGCTCCTGCATCGCGCTGCCGGCGGCGATCCCGCCCAGCACCGCAGCGGTCACATTGTTCTGCGCGCGCACATTGACGTCATTCGTCGCGTACAGCGTCTGGATGCATTCTGTAATCTTTACCGCCGGCTCGCCCTCCTGCTTTTCCGAATAGGAAGACAGATCCGGGAGACTGACTGCCACATCCGCCGTACGGTTGAACACGGCATCGGAATCCAGGACACATACACCGCTGGAATCCCCGCCCTTTACGTTGTAGATCATCTCTATGCTGCGCTCTGTGATTACGCCTGCGGAGTCGGCTTTTACCGTGCCCTGCAGGGAAACGATCTCAATCTGATGCTCCTCCTGGGCGCCCTCCAGCAGCTTGTCCGCGTAATCTCCGACCGATTCCTGGGATGCCGCGAAGGAGTACACCACCGTGCCGTCATCGCCCGCCTGCTCCTGCAGCATGGACAGATATTCGGAATCAAAATCCAGATATACGTAATAATTCAGCAGCTCCAGCATCGTCTCCTCATCCATGGCGTATTTCAGATTTGACCCGCTCTGGTTGGAATAAAAATAACCGTCTGTATAATACTGCTGCTTTTCCCCGTCTGTTGTCTGGATATCGATGGCCACCTGCAGGTTCCCTGCCCCCTGAATACCGCCGGCCTGTATCCGGATGGTCTTCTGGGCGGACGCTGCCCCGCCGGCCACGCTGGTCGTCCCCTTCACCGTCACGTCAAAGCCGTCCAGATTATCCTGTATCTGCACTGCCGTATTGTATGCCTGGCTTACCGCGTCATCCGGGACAGCAGCCGAACTGTTCACCGCGCCCGCCAGCCAGAGCGACGCAGCCCCGGCAATCAGAATCATTCCTCTTTTTTTCATTTGCATTATCCTCCTCTGTACAATATCGAAACCAGATAGTTACCATGAATGTACCCTCAAATTGCCTCCTGGCAGCCGCAGGCCACACCTCATTTCGCGGCTATGGCATCATTATATTACAATTCAGGCATGGGACATCCTACATTTTTTCACAAAAAAAGCCCAGAATTTCACATTTCTGCATAATTCTGGGAAATATTCACATAACCAGTTCTTGTTTGTCGGGAAAATCTGTGCAATTTATGCATTTTTTACCAGCAATCTGACACAGAAAACCGTATTCTCCACCGAATAGTCAAACACCACGTCATTCTCCCTGACAAAGTTCAGTACGCTTACCAGCCCCAGCCCGTGCGCATAGCCCTTCCGCGAAACGGGGAGCCCCGTTTCTTTTGATATCTCCGGCATAACGCCAAAGCCGTTTCGGATTTCGAGGATTAACTGGTTCTTCACGCCCTTCATGGTCACCGTCACAAAACGCTGCTCCTTCTCCTCCGCCTCCGCTGCGGCGTTCAGCGCGTTCTCTGTCAGGTTGGAAAGCGCCATGGCGAAATCCAGCTCGCTGATGTTCAGTTTCCTTGGCACCTCAGCATTTACCTCGAACCGAACCTGCACCTGCTTTGCCCGGCTGGCCGCGTACGTGAGGATGCTGTTGACCGGAATGTTCTCACAGTACCGCACAGGCCGCTCCCCCTCCATCTTCTTCTCCATCTCTCCCAACAGCTTCCTGGCCTCCTCTGTCTTCCCCTCCTCCAGATAACCGCTTATCAGTATCATGAGATGCCTCATGTCATGCCGCCTCACCTCCGCCTGCAGCTCCTGCTCCTGCATGACGTCCGCCTCCTGCTGCAGCCGCCTCGCATAATCTTCCAGATGGCTTCGGTTCTGCTGCAGCTCCTGCCTTTTCTGAAGCTGGAGCATCAGCCGGAAAATAAGCGCCTCCGAGCAGAGTGTCAGCGCAAGGACAAAATAGGATGCCAGGAGAGTCCGGGGATTGTCGTAGACATTGACCGGCCAGACGAGCAGCGCGTGTACCGACGCGTAAAAAAGGGCGGGGATCGGGCACAGACACTTCCACTGGATGTCCTGGCGCTCCTGCGCCTTGAGGAAACCTTCCCTGCATTTCCAGATCAGGAAAACAAGCATTGTAGCGTCCAGCAGAAGCATCGCAAGGATTGCCCCTGCAATATTTTTCGTCATCACATAAACAGAAACCGCCAGCACGCTGCCAAGTACCTCCCAGGCAGACGCGGTCAGCCCCACAAACAGGGCCCGGAAATCCCGGTACTTACTGATCAGGAACGGTACTGCCTGTATGACCACGATATAGAGCAGCGTCACCTGGATCGGTGTATGGTCCAGTTTCATGTACAGATAACAATAGCAGTCAAACACCCCTGACAGCATCCATACCGCCATGCCGATACAGGCAGTCTTCCTTATTGAATACCTCAGCTCCAGGAACAGGCAGTCAAACAGGAGCAGGGCAAGCACCGCAACCCGGAATTGCCAGAAATACAGCCAGGATATCATGTCCCTCCCCCTTCTTTTACCAGAAACTTAAGATACGTATGCTTTGTCTCCGACATCCGCTTCCGGCTGACCGGGATCTGCGTCCCGTCATCCAGGAGCAGGCAGGAGGGCATCAGGGTACGGACGTAGCGCATATTTACAAAATAGGATTTGTGCGGATGGACAAAATCCGCCTGCTCCCCCAGCGGCTTCACGCTCTCCTCAAAGGAACCCCTGTTGCACACGCCGGTAATGCTCGAGCCATCCATCAGCCGGTAGACAGATGCCCTGGCGATATTTTCCACATACATAATCTCATTTACATTGACGCTGACCGTCCCTTTTTTGGTGTGGACGCAGATTTTCCTGTCCTGCCGCCTCGTCCGGAACTCCCGTATCTTATCCAGCAGGGACGATATCTCTTCCTCCCGCACCGGCTTTTCCAGATAATGGAATGCCTGTACAGAAAAAGCGTCGAAAGCAAATTCCCTGGATACCGTCGTGAAAACAATGACCGGCCAGATATTCTTCCCCCGTATGGCACGCCCCAGCTCCAGGCCGTCCATCCCCGGCATCATGATGTCCAGAAAAAACAGATCAAACTGGCTGTCCTGACATGCCTCCAGAAGTTCCTCCCCTGAGGGAAAGCTCTGTATCTCACAGGTCTCCTCCGCCCGGCCAAAGTAATTCTCTACATACCGGCCAAGCGCTTCCCGGTCTCTCGGTTCATCATCACATATTGCAATCTTAATCATTTTTACCTGCCATATTCTCTGCTGTTATCATGCGGTTTGATAGACGTTTCTTCCCCGCAGTATACCATACTTTTCCGTTTCGGGCAATGTCGGATGCGGCAGCGCATACTTCTCTGATAGCGGCTTTGCCGCTGAAATACCTTGCCGCCCTGCATACACAGGGGGCCGTGGAAACGGCTGCCCCATTCCCACGGCCCCTGTAGCCTGATCCGCCCTCGCTTTACTTCTTTTCTTTCTTTTTGGAGACAAAATGCAGGATAACCATTACAAAAATAAGAACAATCAGTACCCATTCAACATAGTGCATCCAGCGGGGGGCGGAGATATTCTGCATCACAACCCGCCACACAATCTCAATAACAATAATAATAATGGACACAATATCTATTTTTTTTGTATACATAATGTAACTCCCCTCCTGTCATTTAAAATCCTTTGCAAACAGAATGATATAATCATCTTCATCGTACCGCTTCTTCCCCATCGACAGCTTACGGAAGAACCTGTTTGACCGCCCGATCGCCTTGTCCACAATCCCGATCACATCGGAAATCGTCATTGCCGTCCCGTTCTCCGCCGCAGCGCCAATCTGGCCTGTCAGCACTTCCACTGCCTCATCGCTGATCACAAAATCATGCCCGTTCGCATAGATCTGCCCGAACCCAACCAGCTCCTGGGGCGTATAGGACGGCAGATAAATCTGCGCTGTGAACTTCATCGTGAAACGCGGATGGCGTATCAGCAGGTCATGGATATACTTCTGTTCATCCTCAAGGATCACGATCAGCCCGTCTGTGCGGAACTCCATCGCCGTCGTCAGCTGCTCGACCGTGTTCGGCTCCATGTCCCCGGCCTCCTCGACGATCAGCGTACCGCCTGCTATCTTCGCCACCGTCGCCGCAATGTCCTTGCGGTTCAGGTCAGCCGCGTAGATGCGTGCCATCTTCATGACCTGGCTGCCGCGGTCCTGCGCGACCGCCTTTGCGATATTCATGGCAAGCGTTGTCTTGCCGGAGCCATGTGCGCCGAAGATCAGAATATTACCGGTGCGTGACGTACGGTCGCCGCTGCTGGCCTCAGCCTGGATAATCGCATTCGCGATCTGCTCCTCGAGGCCTTCCACCTCCGTGAAGCCCGCGAACAACCCCCTCAGATGCTCCGGGATCGCCAGATATTCCTCATCCGCATCCGCGTCTCCGTCTTCATCATAGTATTCCTCATAGTCTTCGGAACCTTCATCCCCGGCCGCGTCTCCCCCCTGGGCTTCCTCCGCCGGATATCCATCCTCTACATCCCGGGCTTCCTCCGCCGGGTATCCATCCTCTACATCCCGGGCTTCCTCCGCCGGGTAATCTCTGTCTCCCCCCGGAACCGGCTCAGACCCGGGCTTCGTCCCGCGTCCTTCCTCTGTCTCAGCCTCCCGCTGGCCGGCCTTGCTCTCCTCTGTCTCCCCGAGCCTGTCGGCGATCTCCTCTGTCGGGATGCGGATCGTCTTCTCCGCCAGCAGCCCCTTTTCGGCCGCTTTCAGTTCTTCCCTGGAAAAGGCGCGCCGCGTCTTACCCAGATCTCCATCCGTCGGTTCGAAGTAAGTCGGCAGGGAACTCCTGTTGCGCAGCAGTCTCTCCGGGTTGCTTGTATAGCTGAGTGCCTCGCGCTGTGCATC
Source organism: uncultured Lachnospiraceae bacterium (assembly GCA_964424785.1). GTDB lineage: Bacteria > Bacillota > Clostridia > Lachnospirales > Lachnospiraceae > Choladousia. The sequence continues at coordinate 8,915 of CAYRKA010000081.1, forward strand.
TGTCAGGTCGTCCGCCGCATCGTCCGCAGCCGTGCGCTTCGGCCCCCTCATCAGCGCCTCCTCCTGCTCCTGCTCTGCCTCGCGCGCCCGCTCCCCGGCAATCCGCGCCTCCTCGGCCTGCCTTGCTTCCTCCTCGGCGGCTTTCTTCTGCGCTTCGGCCTTCATCGCCTCAGCTGCAATCTTCTTACCCTTCTCTCCCATCGACAGCAGGATGTCATCAATCGAGAGCTGTGCCGGCGCAGGCTCCACATTCTCCGGCACCGCCAGATGCTGCGTCCTCTGTATTTTAGCCTCCACGCCCGCAGGGATATCGTCCTCATTCTCTTCCGTATGTTTCACCACCCCGGAAATGATCCTGCGCATACTCTTTGCGAGCTCGACCTGCAAATCCTTCTGCGCCGCTCCCGACGCCATCGCATCCGCTGCGCCGTCACCGTCCGGGGCATCCATATCTTCCGTATCTGGCTCTGTCCTGTGACAGCCGTCGGCCGAAACCTTACCCATGCCAGAAGCAGCCTCCGCATACTGTCCGTCTGTGCCCACAGAATCCCCTGCATCTCCCGTGGTTTCAGGAATATCCTCCGATACGGCAGCCCTGGATACCCTGCTATCGGAAGATGCGTCGGGATGAATCCCCTCCACGCTGGGCGAGGCCGGGGCCTGCCGCGACGCTTCCTTGTCAAGCTCAGCCTTCTGGGCGGCTATATTCCCCGCGATCGTCTTCTCCGTCTCAGCCATTATCGACTCAGCGATCACTTCGCTGTCAATCTCTTTCTCCTTCTGCTCCTGAAGAATATTGTCATCGCTATCCTCCTCTGTATCCTGACGGACGGCCTCCTGCCTGCACTCCTCATAGATCTGCTGCTGCTTCGGCGTCAGTGAGGTATAACGCATTTTCAGCTCCAGTGCTTTCTTCACATACCTGCCGCTGTGGAACCACAGCACCAGATCGTCGCACGCCGCAAAGCATTTCTGCATCTGCCCGGACTGTTGATACAGCTTCGCCAGCTCATAGGCCCAGCGCTCCGTGTACTCCTGCCCCAGATACTCCTCCAGAATCGCAATCAGCTCTTCCACAGAACTGCCGCGCCCCTTATAGATCATATATTTCAGAATATAACGGTTGTTGTCATGCGGAGCCGCCTGTACATATTCCGTATAATACTCCAGCGCCTCGTCATACTGTCCGAGTGCCGTCAGCACCTCAACGAGACGATACAGGACATTGCGCCCCATCGGAGCTTTCTGGTATGCGCGCATCAGAATCTTCCTGCTGTCCTCAGGGCGTCCGGACGCTTCATAAATCTCGCTGATCAGGCAAAGCGTCCTGGTATTGCGGACCCTCCGCCAGTCGACCGTATCGGCAAGAGCCGCCGCCTCCTTATAATCCCCCTGGTCAACTAATTTATCTATTTCTTCCAGCTTGAGATTATATTCATACTTGTCCAATTTCCCCACCCCCTTGTATTTTGCGGACAATCCTTTTGCCCTGACGCCCGCCAGGGCGCATCCCGAAGGGCAAATCTGTCCGCCACTATTGTTAAGTGTATCATACCTGTAATTCCTTGTCAAAAACAACATGTCGGAAAAATGTGGTTTCTGTCATTTTTTTTATAACAGATCACTGTTCACGG
>CAYRKA010000082.1:0-10407 GCA_964424785.1 uncultured Lachnospiraceae bacterium
CAAGACAGTGGCTTTCCAGAAGGTATCGATCACGAATACATTTGGCGAGTTCCTTGCGGCGCACAATATGACACAGGCGCGTATCGCCGAGACGGAGAAGTACGCTCACGTGACATTCTTCTTTAACGGCGGGGTGGAGGCTCCGAATCCCGGCGAGGACCGCATCCTCGTCAATTCCCCGAAGGTTGCGACATACGACCTGCAGCCGGAGATGAGCGTGTACGAGGTCTGCGGCAATGTCGTTGCGGCGGTCACATCAGGCAAGTATGACGTCGTGATCACGAACTTTGCGAACCCGGACATGGTAGGTCACACGGGCGTTTTGCCTGCCGCCGTCAAGGCGATCGAGGCAGTGGATGAGTGTGTCGGCAAGGTAGTGGAGGCGGTGATGTCCGTCGATGCGAAGCTGTTCATCTGCGCCGACCACGGCAACGCGGAACAGCTCATCGATTATGAGACAGGAGCGCCGTTCACAGCGCATACGACGAATCCGGTACCGTTCCTTATTGTGAATTGCGGTGGTTACAGGCTGCGCGAGGGCGGATGCCTGGCGGATATTGCGCCGACGCTGATCGAGCTGATGGGGCTTGAACAGCCTGCAGAGATGACCGGGAAGTCGCTGCTGGTATAAAATGGCAGGACACAGAATGATTCATGGATGTTCACATTTATGACACAAAGATTCGCTATATTGTGAAACAAAAGAAATTGTCCGGTGCGCTGACCGTACAGAAGATTGATGGGAGCAGGTTTTTGTGCGTTTCTGCGCACGACTGCGATAGCGCCGGGCAGTTGCTGATGATAAACGAATACTGTACAAGAGGTGGAGCTTATGTGGAAGAATGATAAAAAAAATGAACAGACAGGCCGGACGGCTGATAAAGAGAAGAAGCCAAATGCATGGAAGAAATATGGCGCTTTGCTTATGGCGGGTGTAGTGCTTGCAGGTGCGGCCGCGCAGTCAGGCGCATTCTTTACTTCAGGCACAGCGCAGGCCGAGGAGCAGGAGACAGAGAAGCAGGAGATCAAGCTGAATATCGCCGGTTCCGATAAGGAAGACACGGCGTCAGAGGGAGTCTCAGAAGAAACGGAAACAGAGACCGAGACGGAAACAGAGACCGAGACGGAGACAGAGACAGAGACCGAGCAGAAAGAGACCTTTGCCCAGATAGATTCTGTGGATGTGAAGGATGCGGCAATCGTCACGACGGATGTCTCGGCGGTTGTAGAGAACTGTATGCCGTCGATCGTCTCGATCACGACAAAATCAGTCGAGGAGGTCGAGACATATTATTATGGGACACAGGAGTATGAGGCGACGGGGAGCGCATCGGGGATCATTATCGCACAGAATGATGAAGAACTGTTGATCGCGACGAACAGCCACGTGGTTGCGGACGCGACGGAGCTGAGTGTCTCCTTTACGGCAGAGGCAGAGGATCCTGAGGATCTCGTGGTTTCGGCGAAAGTGAAAGGAACAGACAAGTCCTATGAGCTCGCTGTTGTCGCGGTCAGCCTTTCCGATATCCCTGAGGAGGTGCGCAGCCAGCTCAGGATTGCCACACTTGGCAGTTCTGATGACCTGAAGGTCGGGCAGGCAGCAATTGCGATCGGCAATGCGCTCGGCTATGGGCAGAGCGTGACGAGCGGCATCATCAGCGCACTGAACCGTGAGATCACGATTGACAATTTTTCAAATGAAGTGATCCTGACGGATGCGGCGATCAATCTGGGGAACAGCGGCGGTGCCCTGCTCAACAGCAAAGGTCAGGTTATCGGCATCAATGTGGCGAAGGAGGCCGGGTCAGAAGCGGAGAGCATGGGATATTCGATTCCGATTGACACGGCGATCCCGGTGCTGCAGAAGCTGATCAACAAAGAGACGAGAGATCGGATGGATGATTCAGAGCGCGGCTATATGGGCGCGACAGTAGTCGATGTGTCCGACGATGCGAAAGAACTCTACAATATGCCGGCGGGTGCGTTTGTCTATGATCTTGCGGAAGATTCCGCAGCGGCGGAGGCCGGTATCCGCAAGGGCGATGTGATCACGAAGTTTGACGGGGAGTCTGTGACGGACTCGGACGACCTGATCGAGAAGATGGGATACTATGCGGTAGGCGAGACGGTTACGGTTGAGATACAGCGGGCGACTGACGGCGAATATATTGCGCAGGAGGTTGAGGTGACGCTCCGCGAAGGCACTGTGACGGAAGAAGAACAGCAGGATGACCAGAAAGACAAGGAACAGCAGGACGACCAGGACAGCGAGGGGCAGCAGGAGGATGGCGACAATGATATGCAGGATGGTCGTGAGGGTTATCAGTTTGATGATGGTTTTGACGATTACAACGGACAGTGGAGCTTTCCGTTCGGTGACGGGATATTCTGATGCTGTTTTATAGATGTATAGGGTTAGGGTAGCTTCAGGGCGCCGGAGAGGAGCTGATCCTCTTCGGCGTTTTATGCGCACGCCCGCGAGAGGTATATTGCTGCTGACACAGCACGCGGGCTGCGCGGGCGGATAGGGTCGATAGCTCTCCCCTATCCGATTGCGCACAGGGCGGATAGGGAAGACGCCTCTTCCCTATCCGATGAAAAGGAAAGGAAACCACCGTGAGATATAGAAATCCGATTATATCAGGCTACAATCCCGACCCGTCAATCTGCCGGGTCGGGGAGGACTACTATATTGTGAACTCATCATTTGAGTTTTTTCCAGGCGTGCCGCTCTACCACAGTACGAACCTCGTGAACTGGGAACTGACCGGGTACTGTCTGACGAGGAAGAGCCAGGACCCGCTTGATGGAGCCCGTTCCTCGGGTGGGATCTATGCGCCGATGCTTTGCTATCATGATGGCGTGTTTTTTATGACCACGACGAATGTGACGGGCGGCGGTCATCTGATCGTCCACACCGACGATCTGGGGAAGGGCTGGTCCGAGCCTGCCTGGGTGGCCCAGGGAGGCATCGATCCGACGTTGTTCTTTGAGGGAGACGACGTGTATTTTGCGTCGACGTCGCAGGATGAGAACGGCAGACAGGGAATCTTTATGTGCAGGATTGATCCGTACACGGGCGAGAAGCTGACAGAGAGCGTCTGCATCAGCTATGGCTGCGGCGGCATCTGTCCGGAGGGGCCGCATTTGTACAAGTGGTTCGGGAAATATTATCTGCTGCTCGCGGAGGGCGGTACGGAATACGGCCACATGGTCACGCTGCAGCGGTCGGATACCCTGTACGGCCCGTATGAGCCTTGTCCGAGAGGGCCGATCCTGACACACAGGGACGATCCGGCGCGGGAGATCGCCTGCACAGGACATGCGGACATCATGCAGGACCATAATGGGAACTGGTGGCTCGTCTGCCTCGGGATCAGGCCGGGCAGCGGGAGTTCTGCGCATACCCTGCTGCATCATCTTGGACGCGAGACCTTCCTCGCCCCGGTCGTCTGGGCAGAGGACGGCTGGCCCGTAGTCGGAAATAACGGCAGGCTGGCGCTCACAATGGATGGCCCGCTGCCGGGAGAGCCGGTCAGGCCGGTGTGCAGGGATTTCACAGATGATTTCTCAGCGGAGGAGTTCAGCCCGCATTACAATTTCGTGCGGAATCCTGAGATGGCGCATTATGTGAGGGATGCGCAGGCTGGGACACTGACACTTCACGGGACGGATGTAACCTTAAATGACACTGACTCCCCGACCTGGGTCGGCGTGCGGCAGAAAGAGTTCGATATATGCGCAGAGACGGAAGTCAGCCTGAAGAACGCGCAGAATGGTGCACGTGCGGGACTGACCGCATTTTATAATGAAAGTTATCACTATGAGATTTATCTGACAAGAGAAAAAAGCTGCGCAAAAATCTGCCTCGCAAAGCACATACACGATCTGTTTGCCGTGACCGCGTCTGCGGCGGTCCCGGCGGCGGAGCATATGCAGCTTCGGATCGAGGCCGATCGGGCAATGTACCGTTTCTATTACAGGACGGAAAAAGACGAAGACTATCATCTCCTCGGCAGTGGTTCGACCGCAGGCCTCGCAACCGAGGGTACGATGACAATGACCTTCACGGGGACGTATCTCGGTATGTTTGCGGAACGCGGGGACGGAGTATTCCGCGGATTCCGCGTGCTTCCGGCCGGCAGGATCGATATTGTGACATCTTTTGAGTAACATCCAATCATTCTGAGATATTTTTGCTGGGGATAAATCCGGCAGGGAAAGGAGACTATTATGAGCGGAATCAATAAAAAATATCAGATTGACACAGAAGAGAACCGGGAATTCCTGAAGGAGGTGCGCGGGTCGCTGCTGCGTTTCGGGCACCAGTTCCCGTCTCCGGGCGGCAGCTCGTATTATCTTGGTGACGACGGTACGCCGTGGAAGGACCGCAGCCGCGAGACGTGGATCACGAGCCGTATGGTGCACGTCTACAGTCTCGGCACGTTTCTTGGCCATCCGGGCAGTGAGGAGCTCGTCGATGCGGGGCTTAAGGGGCTTCGCGGGGAGCTTCACGATGACGCGAACGGCGGCTGGTACGCAGGGCTTAGTGCAGACGGCAGCATCCTTCCAAACAAGCAGTGCTATGCGCACGCATTCGTGATCCTGGCGGCGTCCTCCGCCGTACTGGCAGGCAGAGACGGTGCGAAGGAGCTGCTTGACGACGCACTCGCGCTGTACGACGCGCGCTTCTGGAACGAGGAGGAGGGACTCTCCTGTGATACGTGGAATACAGAGTTCACAGTGCTCGATGATTACCGTGGTCTGAATGCGAATATGCATACAGTCGAAGCATTCCTCGCGGCATCGGATGTGACGGGAGATGAGAAGTACCGGGTACGTGCGGGAAGGATTATCGACCATGTGAAGGGCTGGGCGGCAGCGAATCACTGGCGTATACCGGAGCACTTCACAAAGGAGTGGGAAGCGGATCTTGAGTGCAATAAGGAGAAGCCGGACGACCAGTTCAAGCCGTATGGCGCGACGCCGGGCCACGGGATCGAGTGGGCGAGGCTGATCACGCAGTGGGCGCTCTCTACATACGAAAAGGATCGTGGAGGCGCCCAGCCCTACATCGAGGTGGCGGAGCAGCTTTACTGCAGGGCGGTGGCGGATGCGTGGTACGTTGACGGCGCGCCGGGTATCGTTTACACGACAGACTGGAATGGCCAGCCAGTTGTTCATGACCGTATGCACTGGACGTTGGCTGAGGCAATCAATACCTCCTCTGTCCTGTACCGGGTGACCGGGAAGCAGAGATATGCCGATGACTATGCGGCTTTCATGCAGTATCTCGACGGGAAGGTGCTTGACCATGTGAACGGTTCGTGGTTCCATCAGCTTGACCGTGACAATAAGGTGATCGGCACGGTATGGCCTGGCAAATCCGACCTTTACCATGCAACGCAGGCGACGCTGATCCCTTACAGCGCGCCGGAGCTCTCAATCGCACCGGCCGTAAAGAACAGCAAAGGCTGCTGATACGGGAGACAGTTGCCAGCCGGAATATACGGGCGGAAGATGTAGTCCGAATATACAGGCACATGCATCAGACCCGATTAATGTACAAACGATACAGACAGGAATTGCCAGACTGAAAATGCGCCGGATGGGGACAATATTGCAAAACAGATTGAATTTATATGCAGGAGGTTTTGCAATATGTGTAATTATATGCCGATTACGGATGTGTATGCGCGGGAGATTCTGGATTCGCGCGGGAACCCGACCGTGGAGGTCGAACTGATGACGGAGGACGGGAGCGTCGGGAGGGCGGCTGTGCCCTCCGGCGCTTCGACGGGAGAGCATGAGGCTGTTGAACTGCGCGACGGGCAGGAGCGCTACAATGGCAAGGGAGTGGAGCAGACGTGCCACTTCGTGAATACGATCCTAGCGGACGCTGTGATCGGGGAAAATGTCTACGACCAGGCATCGGTCGACCGCATCCTGTGCCATGAGGACGGGACGAAAAATAAAAAGCGGCTCGGTGCGAACGGGATTCTTGGCATCTCGATGGCGGCAGCAGCGGCAGCGGCCAGATCCCTTGATATGCCGCTGTACCGTTATCTGGGCGGGATGTATGCACACAGGCTGCCGGCGCCGATGATGAATATCCTGAACGGTGGCTGTCATGCGGACAACACCGTTGACCTCCAGGAGTTTATGATTATGCCGGTCGGCGCGGATGGGTTCGCGCATGGGCTGCAGATGTGTGCGGAGATTTACCATACTCTGAAAGAGATGCTGCGAAGCCGCGGCCTGGCGACAGGCGTCGGCGACGAGGGCGGCTTTGCGCCGGATCTTGAGGATGCGCACTCCGTCCTGTACCTGGTCTGCGATGCTGTCGAAAAGGCGGGTTACCGGATGGAGAAAGATATCGTGATTGCACTCGATGCGGCATCGAGCGAGCTGTACGACGCGGAGCGCGGCTGCTATTTTTTCCCCGGGGAGAGCAAGATGAAGGGAACGGACGTCTGCCGCAGCACGCAGGAGATGATCGCGTATCTCGAGGAGCTGTGCGACCGTTTCCCGATTGCATCGATCGAGGACGGCCTCGACGAGGACGACTGGGATGGCTGGCAGGAGCTGACGAAGCGTCTCGGGGACCGCATCCAGCTCGTCGGAGACGATCTGTTTGTGACGAATACGGACCGGCTGCGCAGGGGCATCGCGCTTGGCGCAGGCAACGCGATCCTGATTAAAATGAACCAGATCGGCACGCTGACGGAGACTTTCGATGCGATCGAGCTCGCGCACAGGAACGGTTACCGCTGTGTGATTTCGCACCGTTCCGGAGAGACGGAGGATACGATGATAGCCGATATCGCGGTCGCAACCGGTGCGGGGCAGATCAAGACGGGAGCCCCGTGCCGCACGGAGCGTGTCGCCAAATACAATCAGCTGCTTCGCATCGAAGACTCGGTCGGACTGGCCTCAGAGTATGGGAACCCATTTGCCAGGCTGTGAATTGCAGCGAAAAAAAACAAAAAGTAGTTGAAATCTGCCATATCCTGTGTTAGACTACTTGTGTTTGACATAGGAGGTGTGGTTGGCTGTGAGGATTTTTCTGACAATTCTTTTTATTCTTGTAAGTATTGCACTGACTGTTATTGTGCTGGCTCAGGAGGGCAAGGATGCCGGACTTGGGACGATTGGCGGTATGGGAGATACCTACTGGGGCAAGAATAAGTCACGTTCGATGGAGGGAAAGCTTATCAGATTTACGAAGATTCTGGCTGTCGCGTTTATCTTGCTTGCTGTGATCCTGAATCTGAATTTCTGAGAGACGAAGGGACTGATGCAGTGTTGCACCGGTCCTTTTCTTTATGCACAACACATTCCTTTTTATATATACCAGTCTTTGACTGGGTTGTGAGGTGATTATGGAACCGGAAAATGAGCAGTTTGAGCGGCGCAGGAGGATGTTGTACGATCTGATGTGTGACGAACAATATGTCCCGATGAAGATCAAGGAGCTGGCGATTCTCCTGCAGGTGCCGCGTGAGAGCAGGGATGAGCTTCGCGAGGTACTCGATGCACTCGTTGACAGCGGTAAGATAGAAGTGACGGCCAAGGGCAAATACCGCTGCGCTACGGATGAATATGTAACCGGCAGGTTTCTTGCGCATCCGCGCGGCTTTGGTTTCGTGGAGGTTGAGGGATGGGAGCAGGACGTCTTCATCCCGGAAAATAAAACGGGCACTGCCATGCATGGGGATACGGTGCGCGTTTTGCTGGAGCATGGCGTGTCCGCTATCAATAACGGGAAAGCCGGAGGCGGGAATGCGCCGGAGAGCGGCAGGAGAAACGCTGACAGTACGCACGGTGTGATATCGGAAGGAAAATTGTCCGGTAAAGATACGCGTGATGGGGAAGAAAATCCGCGCCGCAATGATACAATGTCTGCCCGCCGCCGCGAGGGCAGTATTGTCCGGATTATAGAGCGCGGTATCCATGAGCTGATCGGTACATTTGAGCGTGGGCGCACATATGGTTTTGTGAAACCGGACAACAGGCGCATTACAGATGATATTTTCATCGCGCAGGAGAACTGCAAGGGTGCGATTACCGGCCACAAGGTTGTGGTTGAGCTGCTCTCTTACGGCGATAAAAATAAAAATCCGGAGGGCCGTATCCGTGAGATTATCGGCCACAGAGATGATCCGGGGACGGACATTTTGTCAGTGGTCTATGCATACGATCTCCCCACAGATTTTCCGGAGAAGGTTATGAACCAGGCGATGCGGGTGCCGGATCAGGTCAGCGAAGCTGATATGGCAGGCCGGAGGGATCTGCGGGACGTCAGGATGGTGACGATTGACGGCGAGGATGCAAAGGATCTGGACGATGCGGTGTCGCTGGCCTTTGACGGGGAGCGTTATCTGCTTGGCGTGCATATCGCGGACGTCACGAATTATGTACAGGAAGGCAGTGCGCTTGACCGGGAGGCATACAGCCGTGGGACAAGCGTCTATCTGGCAGACCGTGTGATCCCGATGCTGCCGCGCAGGCTCTCCAACGGGATCTGCTCTCTGAACGCGGGGGAAGACCGGCTTGCGGTGAGCTGCCTGATGGAGATTGACCGGAAGGGCAAAATCCTGTCCCATGAGCTCACGGAATCCGTGATCCGTGTTGACCGCCGGATGTCCTATACGCAGGTGAAGCAGATCCTCGAGGACAGAGACGGGGAGCTGCGGGGAGAGTATCATGAGCTTGTGGAGATGCTGGAACAGATGGGGGAGCTCGCATCACTGCTTCATGCGAAACGTCGCAGGAGAGGCTCGGTCGATTTTGATTTCCCGGAGGCGAAGATCGTGCTCGATGAGGAGGGTGTGCCGCTGGAGATCAGGCCGCACGAGCGCAATGTGGCGACGAGCCTGATCGAGGAGTTTATGCTGGCGGCGAACGAGACGGTCGCCGGGGATTTTTACTGGCAGGAGCTGCCGTTCCTTTACAGGACGCATGAGGCGCCTGACGAGGAGAAGCTTGCGCGGCTTGCCGCGTTTGTCGGCAGCTTCGGTTACGGGATCAGAGGGCTTTCCGGGGAGATTCACCCGAAGGAGCTGCAGAAGCTGCTTGCCCGGATCGCGGATACTCCGCAGGAGAGGCTGATCAGCCGCCTCGCGCTGCGGTCGATGAAGCAGGCGCGTTACTCAGCGGAGCCGGCCGGGCATTTCGGCCTGGCATCACAGCATTATTGCCACTTTACATCGCCGATCAGGCGCTATCCGGATCTGCTGATCCACAGGATTATCAAGGAGACGCTGCGCGGCCGCATGAAGGAGGATCGCATTGAGCATTACAGCGAATTGCTTCCGGAGGCTGCCGATCATTGCAGCAAGACGGAACGCCGTGCCGATGAGGCGGAGCGGGAGACGGTGAAGCTCAAGAAAGCCGAGTATATGCAGCATCACATCGGGGAAGAGTTTGACGCGGTGATCACGGGCATGATGTCCTGGGGGATGTACGCGGAGTTGTCAAATACGGTCGAGGGTCTGATCCATGTCACCCGTATGTACGGCGACCGCTATTATTACCGCGAGGAATCCTATGAGATGTGCGGGATTGACACAGGCCGTACCTTCCGGCTCGGCGACCCTGTGCACGTGCGCGTCGCTGGCGCGGATAAGGAGGCCCGGACCGTGGATTTTGAGCTTTGCTGAGCCGATGTGTATTCAGAAACCATGCGGCTGTATGTGAAGTCATGTCAGAATGGCATCCTGGTCTGTGCTGCAGAAAACTGGTACTGACAAGAAAAATATTTAGATTTTGACTTCGGTTTATCCGGGAATGGAGAATGCGAGGCGCGAGGATGGGGAACAGTTCTTTTAAACTGATAGCGAATAATAAGAAAGCATATCACGATTATTTTATTGAGGATAAGTATGAGGCAGGGATCTCCTTGCATGGTACGGAGGTGAAATCGCTTCGTATGGGAAAATGCAGCATCAAGGAATCCTTTATCCGTATCGAGGGCGGAGAGGTGATTATTTACGGTATGCATATCAGCCCGTATGAAAAGGGAAATATTTTCAACAAGGATCCGCTGCGGGCGCGGAAGCTGCTGATGCATAGGGCGGAGATCAACAAGATCACCGGCAAGATTGCGGAGAAGGGCTATACGCTTGTGCCGCTGCAGGTCTATTTCAAGGGCAGCCTCGCAAAGGTCGAGGTCGGTCTGGCGAAGGGCAAAAAGCTGTATGACAAGCGGCAGGATATCGCGAAGAAGGACCAGCGCCGTGAGATGGAAAAGGAATTCAAGGTGAAGAATCTGTATTGAATTCCAGTATTGAATTCCGGGGAAAATCATCCTTGACAAAACAGGCGGCCTCGCATAAGATAGAAACATAATTCCGGGGTAGTAAAGGTTTCGACGGGGGTTATGAAGCTGGAGAAGCTATCCGCAGG
>CAYRKA010000083.1:0-10291 GCA_964424785.1 uncultured Lachnospiraceae bacterium
AAGCTGCGCGTGCCGGTACATACAAGGAGGAGATATTATGAAGAAAGCTGTTTGTGCAATGCTGGCTGCGGCGATGGCATCGTCTATGATCGGTACGGCTGCCTTTGCCGAGGAGGACAATATAATCAAGGTCGGCGCTGTGTGCGCGATGACCGGCGGCTCCGCCGTATATGGCGAGGGCGCGCAGAACGCGATTGACCTGGCGGTAGAGGAGATCAACGCCTCGGATGCCCCATATCAGATCGAGATCGTGAACGGCGGCAAGGTCGCGGATGACGCGAAGGATGCGAAACAGGCAATCAACGCATACAATTCCCTGATGGCAGAGGCTCCGGAGGCCATAGTCGGTTCCTTTTTCTCGGCGGTGACGCTGCCGATGGCTGAGCTTGCCGCTGATGATGAGATGCTTCTGCTGGCGACTGGCGCTACGAATTATCAGATCACGCTGATCGGGCCGACGATTTTCAGGAACTGTTTCATCGATCCGTATCAGGGCAAGATGGCAGCGGCATTCTGCAAGGACCAGGGGCTCACAAAAGCGGCGATCATTTACGCGAAGGACGATGATTACTCGAACGGCCTGAAGGATGCGTTTGTCGAGAATGCAGATGCCAATGGCATTGAAGTAGTATATGTCGGCGAATGTACGACGACCGATACGGACTTCACGGCGCAGGCGACGCAGGCAGTCGGAAGTGGGGCGGATTTCGTATTCTATCCGTGCTTCCTCGACACTGTGCCGCTTCTGGTGCAGCAGGTGAGGGACGCAGGCTTTGAAGGCGCGATCATGGGAGGCGACGGCTGGGACGGCGCGGACACGACGGGTCTTGAGGATTACTTTGAAAACTGCTATTTCACGAACCATTATTCGTCTGAGGATACGGCTCCGGCGGTACAGGATTTCGTATCGAAATACACGGAGAGGTACGGGGACGACAGCCTGAATGCATGTGCCGCCCTGTATTATGACGCAATGTATATGCTGGAGGAGGCCGCGGAGAACGGCGGCGGTTCCGACACGGCGTCCCTTGTCAAAGGCATGACAGGCATGAAGTTCAGCGGCGTTGCCGGGGATATCTACCTGGATGAGAACGGCGACGCGGTCAAGCCGGTAGTTGTCAATACGTACGAGGACGGCAAGATCAAATGGCTGAAGACGATTGCTCCGGAGGAATAAGGCGGTTACGATCCCCGGCACAACAGAATAAAAAGATGGAGAACAGAAAGGTTCCTGCCAGGGCACAACAGCGTGCCGTGTCGGGAGCCTTTCTGTTTTGGAGGGAGGAATACCGGGTGTCAATATTTATTCAGAGTATTGTGAACGGACTGAACCAAGGCGCGATCTACGCGCTGATTGCCCTTGGATATACGATGGTATACGGGATACTTCGCATGATCAACTTTGCGCACGGTGATTTTATCATGGTAGGCGCTTATACGATGTTTTACACGGCGCCGCTGATGGTGAGCTACGGGATGCCGCCGTGGCTGGCCGTGTTTCTCGCTGTGCTGGTCTGTGCGGCAGTCGGGGTGCTCGTCGAGCGGATTGCGTACAAGCCGGTCCGCAATTCCGGATCGATGTCGGCGCTGATCACGGCGCTCGCGATGAGCCTGTTCCTTGAGAACCTGGCGATGGTGCTCTTCGGCGGCAACCCGAAGACCGTCGTAAAGATTTTTGACCTGCCGATGATTGAGCTCTTCGGCGCAAAGATCCAGATGAAGTATCTGCTGACGCTCGGGATCGGGCTCGGGATCATGGTGGCGCTGACGCTGTTTGTCAGGATGACGAAGCTCGGCAAGGCGATGCGTGCGGTGCCGCAGGACCGTGAGGCTGCGACGATCGTCGGCATCAATGTCAACCGCATTATCACGATCACCTTTGCGATCGGGTCGGGGCTGGCGGCTGTGGCGGCGATGATGTACACCTCGACGTACCCGCGCTGTACGACGGATATGGGTTCGATGATGGGCATTAAAGCGTTCATCGCAGCCGTGCTCGGCGGTATCGGCATTATCCCGGGCGCAATGCTCGGCGGTATCATTGTCGGCCTGATTGAGATCCTGGTCAAGGTGTATATCGCGCCGGGCTGGTATGAAGCGATCACCTACGGGATCCTGATCGTTGTCCTGCTGATCAAGCCATCGGGTATCCTCGGGAAAAATACCGGCGAGAAAGTATGAGGTGGGGAGAATGCGTATGCCGAAAAAAATAATGAGAAATTACATACTCAACTTTGCAGGGACAGTGCTGCTGTTCCTGTGCCTGTTTTCCCTGTTTGAAGCGAATGTATTCGGCTCACGGACGGAATATTTCAAGGGCATTGCGACGACCGCGTGCTACACGATTATTATGGTGGCCTCCCTGAACCTGCTGGTCGGCATCATGGGAGAGTTTTCCCTGGGACATGCAGGCTTCATGTCAGTCGGCGCTTATGCATCTGCCATTTTCACAAATGCACTCACAGAAAAAAGCATCCCGCCGTTCATCCTGTTCCTTCTGGCGCTGGTCGTCGGAGGGCTTGCCGCCGCAGCGACGGGTGTGCTCGTCGGGATCCCGACGCTGAAGCTGCGGGGCGACTATCTGGCGATCGTGACGGTGGCGTTCGCCGAGATTATCCGCGTCGCGTTCACGAATTTCCAGATCACGGGCGGCGGGCGCGTCATGGCAGGCATCGAGAAGCTTTCAGATTTCTATTGGGTATTCTGGGTGATGGTGGTCTGCGTGACGGTGATGTACCTGTTTATCCGCTCACGGTTCGGGCGGACGGTGCGGGCGATCCGCGAGGATTACATCGCTGCGGAGGCATCGGGTGTGAATGTGACATTCTATAAGGTAGCGACCTTTACCGTGTCCGCTTTTTTTGCGGGGATTGCGGGCGCGATCTACGCGCATTATATGACGGCCATGATCCCGACGTCGTTCAATTTCATGTACTCGGCGGAGTTTCTGACCGAGGTGATTATCGGCGGGACGGGTTCAATGACCGGCTCTGTGATCGGCGCGACGTTCCTCTCGGCGCTGCCGGAGGCGATGCGTACCTTCGCGAAATACCGTATGCTCGGCTACTCGGTCGTGCTGGTGCTGATCATGATTTTCCGGCCGGGCGGAGTGTTCGGTACCTGGGAGTTCTCGCTTGGCCGCGTGGTTGACCGGATTACAGGCAAGCCAAAAGAAGGGAGAGGACAGTCGTGAAAAAGGAGAAAGACACTGTGCTGAAGGCCTCCCATCTCGGGATTTCCTTTGGCGGCCTGAAGGCTGTGGATGATTTTAATATGGAAATCGGCGAATCCGAACTGGTCGGGCTGATCGGTCCGAACGGAGCTGGGAAGACGACCGTATTCAACCTGCTGACCGGCGTATATCAGCCGACGGAGGGCGCTTTTTACCTGTGCGGAGAGAAAATGAACGGAAAGAAGCAGCATCAGATCGTTGCTGCCGGAGTCGCGCGAACGTTCCAGAATATCCGCCTGTTCAAAAAAATGTCGGTGCTTGAGAATGTCGAGGTCGCGATGAACCGGACTGCAAAGTATTCGCCGCTGGCGGCTGTTTTCCGCACGCCCCGGTACTGGATTGAGGAGAAGGAGATGGCGAACCATGCGATGGAGCTCCTCACAATCGTGCATCTGGAGGACAAAGCGTCGTACATTGCCGAGAACCTGCCCTACGGGGAGCAGAGGAGACTTGAGATCGCGCGGGCGCTTGCGACCGGCATGAAGCTGCTGCTGCTGGACGAACCGGCTGCCGGCATGAACCCGACCGAGACGGCACAGCTCCTCGATATTATCAATGATATCCGAGACCGTTTCCAGATTTCGGTGCTTCTGATCGAGCACGATATGTCGCTTGTCATGAAGATCTGCGAGCGCATCCAGGTCATCGACTACGGCGTGACAATTGCGGAGGGTACGCCGGAGGAGATCGCGAACCATCCGAAGGTCATCGAGGCGTACCTCGGCAAGGATGACGGAGAGGAGGCGATGTGATGCTTGAGGTAAAGGATCTGTATGTGAATTATGGGGCGGTCGAGGCGATCAGGGGCATCAGCTTCCATGTAAACCAGGGGGAGATCGTGACGCTAATCGGCGCGAACGGCGCGGGCAAGACCACGACGCTGCACACAATCTCCGGACTTGTCAGGGCAAAAAGCGGATCGATTACGTACGACGGGCACGACCTGCTGAAGACAGAGCCATCCAAAATGATTGGCCTCGGGATTGCCCATGTGCCGGAGGGACGCCATGTATTCCCTGAGATGACGGTCGAGGAGAACCTGCAGATGGGCGCTTATATGAGCAAAAGCAAGGCTGGGACAGCCTCGGCGATGCGGGATGTCTATGAGAAGTTCCCACGCCTGCGTGAGCGCCGCCGCCAGCTCGCGGGGACGCTCTCGGGTGGCGAGCAGCAGATGCTTGCGGTGGGGCGCGCACTGATGGGAAAGCCGTCGATTATCCTGATGGATGAGCCGTCGATGGGGCTTTCGCCGCTGCTTGTGAGGGAGGTCTTTTCGATCATCCGGGAGATCCACAGGGCCGGGATCACGGTGCTCCTGAATGAACAGAATGCGAAGATGGCGCTCTCGATCGCGGACCGTGCATATGTGCTGGAGACGGGGACGATCTCGATCAGCGGGGACGCGAGGGAGCTGCTGCAGGATGAACGGGTCAAGAAAGCGTACCTGGGGCAGTAAAAATATATTGGCTGAACTGTAATGAAGCAATGTTATAAAGTTGTGTCGACTATAGAGGACAGGAGCGCGTGTTATGAAAAAAGAATATTTTGCCGTCTGTATCACGAGGACGTGTGGTTCGGGCGGGACGGAGATCGGGAGGATGCTGTCGGAGCAGCTGGGGATTGCCCTGTATGACCGCAAGCTGCTGCGGCTGGCGTCGGAGGATTCGGGGATTAATGAGCAGATCTTTGCGAAGGCGGACCAGGATACGAAAAAGACGCTGCTGTACAAGGTGTCGAGGTCGGTGTACAGCGGGGAGGTCATTCCGCCGGAGAGTGGGAATTTCCTGTCGGACCGCAACCTGTTTGAGTATCAGGCGAAGGTGCTGCGGGAGCTGCTGAAAAAGGAGAGCTATGTGGTGCTTGGACGGGCGGCGGATTTTGTGCTGAAGGACCAGCCGAATGCGGTCAGTATTTTCCTGAGCGCGTCGGAGGAGGCGTGCGTTGAGCGGGAGCGGGAGATCATGCAGATGGATACCTTTGGCGTGAACCGACATATCAGGAGCATCAACCGGTACCGCAGTGAGTATTACAAATACCATACCGGGAAGAAGTGGAGGAACCCGGAGAATTACGACCTGTGCCTGCGGACGGATGCGCTGGGGTACCAGGGGTGTGTGGATCTGATCCGTGATTACATAGAGAAGCGGATGCGGAGCTGATGGCTGTCTGTCGCAGGCCACGGAGTGAACAGGGACAGCCGGAAAAGAGGAGAGGGAGGGGTGATCGGGTGTACGATATGGATTTGTGCGACCGCACTGATACGATCAATGAGCTGCTCGCAAGGTACGGCGTGAAATTTGGGATATACAAAAACAATACATTTCAGGAACAGCTGTTCCCGTTCGACGCGATCCCGAGGGTCATCGGGAAGCAGGAGTTTGATATGCTTGAGCGCGGGCTGAAGCAGCGGGTGGACGCGCTGAACCTGTTCCTGCGTGATATCTACTCGGAAAAGAAGATTATACGGGACGGGATTGTGCCGGAGGATTTCGTCTACTCGTCGAGCGGGTATCTCGCGCAGTGCGAGGGCGTGACGCCGCCGGGCGGGGTGTATTCGCACATTTCCGGGATCGATCTTGTCAAGGGCAAGGATGGGGAGTGGTACATCCTCGAGGATAACCTGCGCGTGCCGTCGGGCGCATCGTACCCGATGATTGCGAGGGAGCTGTGCAGGCGCTGTTCGCCGCGGACGTTCCAGCAGTACCGCCTGGAGGATAACCGGAATTACGCGGAGCTCCTGAAGGAGACGATGGATGCGGTGAATACGGGAGGGCTCAATGTGATCCTGACGCCGGGACGGTACAATGCCGCGTATTTTGAGCATTCTTATCTCGCGGAAAAGACGGGGGCGCACCTGGTGAACGGGAGTGAGCTTGCCGTTGAGGATAACAGGCTGTTCCTCGTCGGCTATTCCGGGAAGAAGGAGCGCGTCGGGGCTGTCTACCGCCGTATCTCGGATGAGTATCTCGATCCGATGACGTTCAACCCGGAATCGGTGATCGGCATCCCGCATATTTACGATGTCTACCGTGCGGGGAATGTGGCGCTTTTGAATGCGCCGGGCAACGGAGTCGCGGACGACAAGGGCATCTACTATTTTGTGCCGAAAATGATCCGCTATTATCTGGGCCAGGAGCCGGTGCTGCACAATGCGCCGACGTACCTGCCGTTCTATGACGGCGATTATCAGTTTGTGCTCGCCCATTTTGACCGCCTGGTGCTCAAGGACGTCGCGGAGGCGGGCGGCTACGGCGTCGTCTTTGCGAATAAAATGACAAAGGCGCAGAAAGCGGATTTCCTCGCGCTGCTGGCGAAGGAGCGCCGCAGATTTATCGCGCAGGAGGTCATTGATTTTGAGGATCTCGATATTCTGGAGGGGAACAGTGCGGTACCGAGGAAGGCGGATCTGCGTGCTTTCGTCCTGAGCGGGAAGGAGACAAAGGTCTGGAAGAGCGGACTGACGCGCTTTTCGCGCAACCCGGATTCGTTTATCGTGAATTCCTCTCAGGGAGGAGGCTTTAAGGACACATGGGTATTATCTCAGTAGAACAGACCGACCGGCTGTACTGGCTGGGACGGTATACGGAGCGTGTTTACACGACGATGCGGCTGTATTTCACTGCGTACGATACGATGATCGACCGCATCGCGCGGGAGTACAGCGAATTCTGCAGGAAGCTGGATATCCCGGATATCTATGAGTCCGGGGATGATTTCTGCAGGAGGTACGCGTTTGATGAGAGCGACGAAAATTCCCTGATCAGCAATCTCAGGCGTGCGTATGACAATGCGATTGTCCTGCGCGAGGAGATCGGCAGCGAGGCGCTGTCATATATCCAGCTTGCAATCTATGAGATCCAGAGGGCGTCTGAGAGTGCCGCCCCGCTGATGGAATTCCAGCGGGTGCTGGACAACCTGATGGCGTTCTGGGGCATCTGTGATGACCAGATCGCGAGTGAGAATGTCCGCAATATCCTGAAGGTCGGCAAGCGCGTTGAGCGGATCGACCTGTACGGGCGGCTGCACAGGAGCCGTGAGGAGCTGGTGCGGGAGGTGCACCGGCTCGCGGGGAGGATCGACCGCTGCAACCTGAAGTACAGGAAGGATATTGTGGGAGAGCTGACACAGCTCGCGCAGGCGGAGGAGCCGGACTGCAGGGCAATCGTGTCAGCGGTGGAGCAGATTCTGGAGGTGCGCGCGTGAAGCGGTGGAAGCTGGCGTATGAGCTGACGGACTGCTTCGACGCGCCCGTCACGGAACATTTTTACAGCCTGCGCTGTCTCCCGCGGAATGGGTACTATCAGAAGGTACTCCGCTGCGCGTGCAGCGTGGAGCCCTGCCCGGAAGATAGCCGGAGCAGGGATTCTTTTGGTAATGAGCTGCTGACCGGCCATTGCCCTGTGGTCGAAAATATCTTCCATGTATCTGTGGAGGCGGAGGTGTCGGTCACCGGGCTGCCCGAGCCTGAGCTGCGGACATATGTGCAGCTTGGCATGTACCGCTATGCGACGGCATACACACAGGCCGGGGCGGAGCTAGAAGCGTTTGCCGCAGGTGTCCCCGCGCCGATCCGGACGCCCTGGAGGCAGGCTGCAGCGCTGATGGATGCGCTTTATCACGCTTTTTCGTACAGGAGTGGCAGTACCGCGTTCCGGACGACCGCGCAGGAGGCGTTCGCACAGGGCTGCGGTGTGTGCCAGGACTATGCGCATATTTTGCTGGCACTGCTGCGCAGCAGGCATATCACCGCGCGGTACGCGGCCGGTGCGGTGCCAGGGGAGGGCGCTTCCCATGCGTGGGTGGAGGTCTGGCAGGATGGCCACTGGAAGGGCTTTGACCCGACGAACAACTGTGAGGTGGATGAAAATTATATCCTTTTTGCGGTGGGGCGGGATGCGCGTGACTGCTGCCTGAATACGGGAATCTTCCGCGGGGCGGCGGGACAGAAGCAGAGTGTACTGTTTGAAATGATATGTATGGATCATAATCAGCACGGCTGATGGCAATGGAGGATTTTATATGGTCAGGACGGTTGCGACAGCGTCGCTCCCTGTACTGGAGACGCTCAAGATACAGAAAAACAGGCTGGAGTCAGGCAATGCCGAGGGGAAGCGGAGGCTTGGAGTCGTGACAGGGATCCACGGGGATGAGCTCGAGGGACAGTACGTCTGCTTTGAGCTGGCACGCAGGATCTCAGAGCATCCCGAATGGCTGGATGGCATCGTGGACATTTATCCCGCGATGAATCCGCTCGGCATCGATTCGATCACACGTGGCATCCCGGCGTTTGACCTGGACATGAATCGTGTGTTCCCGGGCAATGAGGACGGCTCGATGACGGAATACTTTGCGGCAAAAATAACCGACGACCTGTGCGGCTGCGACATGGTGGTCGACATTCACGCGAGCAATATTTTCCTGACGGAGATCCCGCAGGTGCGGATCAACGAGCTGCACCGCGACCGCCTCGTGCCGTGGGCGAAGGAGCTGAACATTGACCTGATCTGGGTGCATAGCAGCAGCACCGTCCTGGAGTCAACGCTCGCCTACAGCCTGAACAGCCGCGGCACGCCGACGCTGGTGGTCGAGATGGGGGTCGGGATGCGCATCACGAAAGCGTACTGCCTCCAGCTTGTCGACGGGCTGTTCTGCCTGATGAAAAAAATGGGCATCTGGAACGGCCCGGCGGCAGAGCCGCGCACTCCGCTCATCGCGGGCGAGGGGGACGACGTGCATTTCCTGAACGCGCCGGTGGCGGGCGTGTTTATCAGCACTGCACACCATGGCGACTTTCTGAAGAGCGGAGAAGAGATCGGGATGATTGTCGATCCGCTGCAGGGAATCGTGCTCGCGCGGATGAACGCACCGGTGGACGGGCTGCTGTTCACGGTCCGCGAATATCCGGTCGTGGATGAGGGCTCGCTGATTGCGCGGATCCTGCGGAGTGGACCGGGGCAGGAGGAGATGAAGGACGCATGAAGACAGAGTTTATCGATGGGAACTGTCCATTTTGCCGGGACAGCAGACCGGGGCAGGAGGTGCAGGGCATATGAGGACAGAACTGATCTATGAGAGCCGGTCCCTCTACCGGGACAGCTTCCGGATCCGGGGATACGTGTTCGGCACAGGGAAGAAGTCCGTCTGTGTCATCGGCAATATGCGCGGCAACGAATACCAGCAGCTTTACATGGCGTCACAGGTGATCCGGGCGCTGAAGCGCGCCGAGGGTGAGGACAGGCTCACACCCGGCAGTGAGATCCTGGTGATCCCGTCCGCAAACCCGTCCTCTATAAATATCGCGAAGCGTTTCTGGCCGATCGACAACACGGATATCAACCGTATGTTTCCAGGCTATATGGAAGGAGAGACGACGCAGCGCATTGCGGGAGGAATTTTTGCGCGTGCGCAGCAGTATGAGTACGGCATCCAGTTCGCATCCAGCTACATGACGGGGCTGTACGCACCGCACATCAGCATCATGAAGACGTCGCTCGAATATGCGGAGCTGGCCGCGCATTTCGGTATGCCGTACGTGATCCTGCGCAACACGCGCCCGTACGACACGACGACGCTCAACTACAACTGGCAGATCTGGGACACGAAGGCGTTCAGCCTCTACACGACGCAGACGGAGCGCATTGACCGGGAGAGTGCGCTGCGTGGGGTACAGGCGGTGCTTGCGTTTCTTGCTTCGCTCGGGCTTGTAAAGAGTGGGCGGAAGTTGCCGGGTGGTTTAGAGGATCCAGCATTTTGTCCACAGATCATCGACGACAGCCGCATTCTCTCCGTGCGCACTCCGGCCGCCGGTTTGTTTGAGCCTGTTGTCTTTGCAGGGCAGGCTGTCCGGCGCGGGATGCCCCTCGCACGCGTCCTCAATCCGGTGGACGGCGAGACACTCGCGCATCTCTATGCTCCTGCTGACAGCACTGTTTTCTTCCTGTGCGGCGGCCCGATGATTTACGAGCACACGGCGGTGATCAAGCTGATTCCACAGTGAGGTATTATATGATTCCAGGGTCAAAAGCCTGTCTCCACGGAATGCTTGCATTTCAGTGGAGA
>CAYRKA010000084.1:0-2293 GCA_964424785.1 uncultured Lachnospiraceae bacterium
ACAGACAGTTTGTGATTATTATTGATGAATGGGATTGCTTCTTCCGTGAGGAGAAAAACAATCAGATACTCTTAGAGAGCTATGTCATTTTCCTTCGCAGTCTCTTTAAGGGAAAAGAGGCCGACAAATTTGTAAAGCTCGCCTATATCACCGGCATCCTCCCGATCAAGAAATATGGTACGCAGTCCGCGCTCAACAATTTCCGGGAGCTCACCATGATTGCACCGGGTGGAATCGCGAAATATATTGGTTTTACGGAAAAGGAGGTCCGTGATCTTTGCAGAGAATATGATATGCCGTTTCGCACGATGCAAAAGTGGTATGATGGTTATTACCTGAACCGGACGGGCCATGTATACAGCCCCAACTCCGTCATGGAGGCAATTGACAATCAGGAGTTCCAGAATTACTGGTCCCAGACAGAGACCTATGAGTCTCTAAAAATATATATTTCAATGGATTTTGACGGCCTGAAGCAAATGATAGTTGAAATGCTTGGCGGAGGCAGATGTAAAGTCGTCACGCAGTCATTCCAGAATGATATGACCAGTTTCAAATCGGCGAGCGACGTCCTGACCCTGCTGGTGCATCTTGGGTACCTCGCTTATGACAGCAAAACAAGGGAAGTGTTTATCCCCAATGAGGAAATCAGGGATACCTTTGTTCTCTCGCTCATGGATGGCGGCTGGGATGAAGTATACCGCGCGATACAGGATTCGGAGAAGCTGCTGAAAGCTACTCTTTCCATGGATGAAGCGACTGTCGCGGAGATGGTGCGCAAGGTTCATATGGAGCACACGTCCAGCCTGGTTTACAACAACGAAATATCCCTGGCAAGCGTGGTCCAGGCAGCGTATTACTCTGCCATGAAAGATTACAAGCTTGTAAGGGAGCTCCCCGCAGGGGAAGGCTTTGCCGATATGGCATTTATCCCCAAACGGAAATCCGGTAAGCCTGCGCTGCTGGTCGAACTCAAATGGGACCACAGCGCCAGGGGTGCAATCGACCAGATCCATAATCGGAGCTATGCGGAAAGCCTGGGTGAATACAGGGGGAACCTGCTGCTGGTCGGGATCAATTATGACAAGAAAACAAAAGAGCACCAGTGCAGGATAGAGAAGGGGTGAAAGCAGTAAGGATCGTATCGCCGCTGAATATGCGTCTGGCAGCCTGCCTGCCGGTGATACGCTTCCGGCCATCCGGGCAGTAAACAGTCCGATTGGAGTTGGAAGCCTGACTTTTTGACACCATTTCTAACTTTTTGTCATTTTTCACAATTTATATTGATTTATTTGTTCATTCGTTGTATAATATGTCTATTTCAAGGAACAGGAGTAGCCGTTATGACCTATTGAATTTACCGAGGTTTTGGTGAGAAAGAAGTATTCTATTATATGCGAACGATCTTATTGCCCGCCGGGCAGATGATGAATTATGTGCTTACCGGAAAATTTGTGGCCCCCTCCGAAGATTGGCGGCACAAAGACTTTTATCTTAAGGAATATGAGCTCTTTGTGATGACAGAAGGCACTCTTTACCTCTCTTACAACGGTGAGAATTTTACCGTATCCAGCGGCCAGTATCTGCTGCTGCCTCCCTGCAACGCCAGGAGGCAGGGCTTCAAGTCCGCCTACTGCGCTTTTTATTGGCTTCATTTTTCTGCAGATGAGAAATCACCCCCCCATCCCGCGCAGAAGGACAATCATTTCCAGATTCCCCAGACAGGCCTGGTGCCGAAGCTGGAGAAGATGGTAGTGCTGATGAAGCAGCTTCAGGACTCTGTGAAGAACCGTTACCCTTCTGTGGCCATAGATGCCATGACCACCTGCGTGATCACAGAACTCTATGGACAGTTGACCCGCCAGGTGCCGGTGGATACCCTGATGCCGTCCCAGAAGCAGATCTATTCTGACATTATGGACTATATCCAGCTTCACATCGCCGAGAAAATCC
Source organism: uncultured Lachnospiraceae bacterium (assembly GCA_964424785.1). GTDB lineage: Bacteria > Bacillota > Clostridia > Lachnospirales > Lachnospiraceae > Choladousia. The sequence continues at coordinate 1,954 of CAYRKA010000084.1, forward strand.
AGATCACCAGCATAGCCACCCACTTCGGCTACAATTCCAAGTATCTCTCCCATCTGTTCACGGAGATCACGGGAATCCCGCTGAAGCAATTCATCATGAATCAAAAGATCGACAGTGCCAACTTCATGCTGACCGACACGAATCGCTCTATTGCGGAGATCGCAAAAGCACTGGGCTTTACCGACAGCCACAATTTTTCCAGAGCTTACAAGCGGATCACCGGCCTGACTCCCAGCGAATACCGGAACGCCTTTGCGAAACGGCTGCTGTATCATAAATAATTCAGAAAACTGCGGCAACCTGGAATATGTTGCCACAGCCTCTTATGCACACGAGGGCG
>CAYRKA010000084.1:2393-10248 GCA_964424785.1 uncultured Lachnospiraceae bacterium
GGGCGGATAGGGGCAGTAAACTCCCCTATCCGATTACACACAAGAACGGATAGGGGCGATGACTCTCCCCTATCCGATTATTTCCGGTTCAATATCCTGAGACGGCTGTCGCATACAGCGAGCCGTTCGGGAGCGTATTGGAATAATCAACCGTAGCCGAAATGTACAGCCCCTCCTGAATGCCGTCGTCCGTCGAGAGAGATGCATCCGAATAATTGATCGAATAGACATTCCCATCGTCGCCCTGCACGGTCAGCGTGTCCATTGTCGCAGCCGTGACTGTGCCGGTAATCGTGCCGACCCCGGTATTCGCAGAAGCCGAACCGCCGCTGTCACCGCCGCCGGAGGAGCTGCCGCCCCCTGACGGTGCGCTCGAGCTGATGTAGGACTTGGAAACGTAGCAGACCATGCCGTCGACATCAGCCACATACCAGTTGTCCGTCTCACCGATAATATTGACCGCCGCGCCATTCGCCAGGCTGCCGACCTGGTCGCTCGATGTGCCGGGCTTCGCGCGGAGGTTCACATCCGTGGTCGCATAGTACGTATAGCTCGTCCCGTAGTCCGTGTAGCTGTTGATCTCCGCATCCACCATCGTCGAATCCGACACGCTGCTGTCAGACCCGCCTGAAGCGTCCGCGTCCGTCTGCCCCGTCGCCTGGCTCGTCGGCTGATTGACCAGGAATGCCTTATTGATATAACCGATATTGCCGTTAATATTGACCTTGAACCACTGCGGTGTCTCGCCGACCACCGTGACCGAATCCCCCTTATTCAGGGAACCGATGATATTTTCGGTCGATTCTGTGGACGGCTGCAGCCGGATGTTGACTATATCGTTTGCATAGAGCGTCGCACTCGTCCCATAGTCTGTGAGATTCGCAAGCTCCCCGTCCGCTCCGCTCTCGCCCTGCACCGTGCCGGTCTTATTCACCACGTCTCCCGGCATTGCGCTGAAAACAGTATTCCCCAGGACCGTAAAGCTCTCGACGGCTTTCCTGACTGCTTCGAACAATACCTCATTGTCATCCGTGACCGTACCTGTGATCACATACGCCTCTTCCTCCGCAAGAATGCCGTATGTGATGGAATATGCCCACATACCAGTCCCATTGTACTTGACAACATACTCATAAGTATCGAGCGTATCTGTGCTCAGCTTCTCGAAATCCACGATCTCAAACGCGTTCGGCTCGGAATACTGCCTCGTCAGGCTCTCATTGAGCGCCTCCTTGGACTCCGAAACGGATATATTCCTCATGGAAGACGTATCATCCGCGTGGACGATGCTGATCATCGCCGCTGCGCCTGAGGAGAACACGCGCATCTCATCCGCATCCTGCGTCACCTTCCATGTACTGTCCGGAAGCGTGATGCGGATACTGTTGTCCTGTGATGTATAGCCAATCTCCGTCTCCACCTCAGTCTCGGATTCTGTCTCTGACTCACTCTCCGTCTCCGTGGGCGTCTCTGTCTGTGTATCTGTCTCCGTCTCTTCCACATCCGACTTCTTCAGGATATTGCACCCGGTCGTTGTACACGCGACGGCCAGTGACATCGACACAGTGAGCAACAACGCCCTCAGCCTTCTGTTTATCATGTCACACCCTCCAATCTTTACTGAAAACCTCTAAATTGTGACTCATCTGCCCTCCCCTGCCAGGGATTTATCCTGCGTCATAAAAAACAGGTATTGAGTCAATACCATTACGTACATCATACCACGCATCGGCAAGTTTAGCAAGTCACACAATGATAATTCACAATTCTGTAAAGACTTTTTAATCATCGTGTACCTGGCAAAGCCATTGTACCCGCACTATGTCCGGGCAAAACGGCGGCGCACCTCATCCTCCGCAGCGGCCAGGCGCGCGTCAAATTCTTCTGCTGACATGAGCCTGCCACAGGCAGGCGGCGGAGCAACTAGGGTCCGGCCTTGCGGCAGCAGTCCCCCGTCTGTTGGCAGCCCCGCGAGACGGCGGAGCTCATGGTATTCATCGTACAATCCCTGCCCGTGAGGCACACGGTACGCCCCCGCGTCGCTGCCCGCGGCAATCGTGACGCCCAGCTCCATGCCGCGGCGGATCAGCGCTCCCTGGCGGTCGCGCAGCCTGCACAGTGAGGCGTCGTCAAAGCGCCCGCTCCCGATCAGGTTCGTAATCGTCACGTAGGTCGGCACCCAGACCGTATGATGCTCCGCCATCGCGTGCAGGCATTCCTCATCCACAAAATTGCCATGCTCCACGGAGTCAACGCCTGCCTCCGCCGCAGCCTTCACGGCATCCGCGCCATTCACATGCGCCATCACGGCGAAGCCCTCCTCATGCGCGATGTGGATCATCTCGCGGATCTCCTGGCTGCCGAGTGAATCCTCGGTCAGGGCGCCGTCACGCCCAAAATCCAGGATCCCTGAGAACATCACCTTGATAAAATCGCCGCCTTCACGCCGCGAACGGGCAATCAGCCCGCGGTACTCCTGCCAGCTTTCAAAAGCATAGCCTACAATCCCTCCATAATGCCCCTTCCTGTGGATCGCGAAAAGCGGCGTCCGATAGGTAATCCCGTACTCCGGCGCAAGCTGCGCGGCCCGCGCCGATACGCCCAGCGCATCCCCGCCGTCCCGCAGAAACGTGATCCCCATTTTCCTGTACTGCTCAAGCTTGCAGCGGATATCTTCATCCTGCACACCATTTTTATGTAAATTTACTGCCTGGCGATAATTCATTCCGTTCATGAGCATATGCATATGGCATTCCCCAAACATAAGTCCGGCCTCCCTTCAGCCTGATCGCTCCTCTTATCTGCTCAAGTATACACCCTTTTGCCTGCTCTGTGAAGCCCGGACTGGCCTGATTCTTTTCTTCGGATTTGGCTATATGAACAATACCGCTTATGTGGTATACTCCGCACAAATATGTGAGAATCGGATAGGGGAGTTTACCGGCCCTATCCGCCCGCGCCGAGGGCGGCAGCGGCTTTGCCGTTGAAATTTCCTTGTCGCCCCGTGCGCAAAAAAAAGAAAGGGGTTTTACCTATGAAACGTATCCTTACCGTCCAGGATCTCTCCTGCCTCGGGCGCTGCTCGCTCACGGTCGCACTGCCGATCCTCTCAGCGATGGGCCTCGAGACAGTTGTACTGCCAACCGCAGTCCTGTCCACACACACGCAATTCCAGAATTTTACCTTCCGCGACCTGACAGCCGATCTGCCCGGGATTTTTGAGCACTGGAAAAAAGAGGGCTTCACATTCGACACCGTCTATACGGGCTACCTCGGCTCCGCAGACCAGGCTGATTTCGTGCTCTCCCTGTTTGAATACTACAAAAAGACCGGCGCAGCCCTGATCGCCGACCCCGCGATGGGAGACGGCGGCAGGCTGTATGCCGGCTTTGATCTTGCATTTGTGAAAAAGATGGCGCAGGTCTGCGCGGCAGCGGACATCATCCTGCCGAATATGACCGAGGCTTCGATGATGCTCGGCATCGGCTACCGCCCGGACGGCTACGATGAGGCGTATCTCCATGACGTCCTGAAACGGCTCTGCGGACTCGGGGCGCGCACCGCCGTCCTGACCGGCGTGACGTTCCACCCGGATGAGCTGGGTGTCATGGCATATGATTCACAGGCGGATACCTTCCATGCCTATTTCCACGAAAGGCTGCCTGTCAGCTATCACGGCACCGGGGACTGCTTCGCAAGCTGCTTCACAGGCGCACTGTCGCGCGGCCAGTCGCTCGACAGCGCAATCCGGCTCGCCGCAGACTATATTGTCTCCTGCCTGAAGATCACGATGACTGATCCGGACAGGCGTACCTACGGCGTCAACTTTGAGCAGGCGCTGCCAATGGTACTGCCGGGATAATACAGAGCCGGGCAGGCCGAGGGCTGCGAAATCAACTTTTCCGCAGCCCCTGTTTTCTGTCTTTATTTCACTATGATTTCCTTCAGCACTCCGAGCACATTCTTACAATTCTCAGAAATCCTGTACTGTTCATAATCGTGATCCTGATCCCCAAACAGCAGCCAGCCCGGGGCTTCGGCAAGCTCTGAGTACGGCACCTGCGCCAGATCCTTGCGGTATGCCTCAATTACCTCCCGCGCCCTGCTGGCCGGCAGCCAGAATTCAAGCATTGTATCCTCTCCGGCTGCAGGAGTCTCTTCATAGTGTTCTGTGCCATCATAGTAGTATACTATGCCCTCTTCCTCCATGGCGCCTTCGGACTCCAGGCTCACATTCTCGTCGATCTCCCAGTCATCCGGGAGATCCCAGGCCTCCAGAGTCTGGCCGGACAGCGCGCATTGCAGTGAAACAAACTGCTTGCTGTCCTCCCAGCCCATGATCGGATAGAAGCGGCTGCGGTAATCGCTATCCTCCAGGAGCGCATCCATCGTCTCGTAATACAGCTCCCGGTCAACCCAGTAGCTCCGGTAAGTTTCCCTGCCGCTTTTCTCCCGGTATTTTACGCTGACATAGCTCAGGCCGTCCGGATAAGTATCAATCCCGCAGTGCGCGACGCCATCCTCCGCCAGCCCATAGACCAGGCCAATCTGGTCTGTTTCAAGGAAATCAAGCGTCATCCTCGAGCTCTCACCGGGGAACCCGTAATCCCAGCCCGGATTGCCGGTAACAGAGATTGCCTCAAGCTCCTCCTGTTTCGGAAGGTACGTATTATAACCTGTCACATCATACCGCAGGCACAGGAAGACAGCCAGGGCAGCAAAAATGGTAATTGCCATATGGCTCTTATGCGAAAGCACCTGCCGGATATCCCAGCGGTAAATGAATTCCATGATCATACATCCGAGTGCGCCAAACACCAGCACAAACACGACCACCCATACAACCGAATCAAAAATCGCATAAGCCACAACTGCCGCGACCAGCGCTGCCGGAATCGTCAGCAGCAGCTTGACCACACCCTCTGTCCGGCGGAACGCCAGGGCACTCCCGGCCGCTTCCGTCCTGCGCACCCGGTACAGGAGCAGTGCCGCGGCCGTCATGGCGGCTGCCAGCGCAAGTAGCTGGCAGAACTCCCCTATGTCCGGCAGATATCCGGTCACGCCCTGCGTCTGGGTCCCGCGCAGTACCGGGGCCGACAGGCAGATTGCCCACGGCGATGAGTAGAACAGTACATTGCTGTCCGTACCACTGTAATAGCCATTGAGTACCGAGGTGAAAAACAGTTCCCTCAGCATCAGCCAGATCACCCAGAGCAGCGGCACATATCCCGCGAATACCCCGACTGCCAGCACAGACGTCAGTATTTTACCGGCCAGCATCATCATCAAGAGCGTCGCAGCATAGCTGCACAGAAAAAACAACAGCCCTTCCACGCTCGCAAGGACAATTTCATAAGCGGCCCGCGCCGTCAGCGCACCGTTGAACGCCCCGACTACCATTGCCAGGAACTGGCTCGCGCCATACGCAAGGACAAAGGTCAGCACACTGCCGAGCATCTTCGCCCCGAACAGCCTCTCCCTGCGGACCGGAAGACTATGCATAAAATCAAGCTGTACCTGCGAATGGATATAATGAAACGCACACAGCGCACAGAGCGCCCCCGCGGCAAGGATAAACACCGTATTTTCCAGATGCCCCAGGCCGACATTCCTGTTAAAGCTTTCGATCGTACCCACATCCGCCGTCGAAAAAAAGCTCCCCTCATTATGCTGCGACGCGAGCACGACCAGCACACGGAACGGGATCAGCAGTGCGAACACCACAGACTGTACCGCCGTCAGCCACGTCAGCCTGTGCAGCTCGCTGCGCGTCAGTTTAGAAAACGAGATTTTTGATATCATATCCTGCCACCTCCGTTTCGCTGATAAAAATCTCCTCCAGGGTCAGCGGCAAAATCTCAGAGAACAGCGGCTGCTTCTCCCGGATCTTTGCCTGTACCTCATCGTAGCTGCCGCGTACGATCACCGTCAGCAGCGAACCGCGCCTGTCATGCTGCAGTACCTCAAGCTCCGCAAGCAGCTCCGCCTCGAGCTCCGGATCAGGGATCACACACTGGATCTTGTGGATGCCGAGCTTCATCTCATCAAGGTCACGCGCAAACAGGATACCTCCCTTATGCAGCAGTCCGACGTGGTCACAGATATCCTCGATCTCCCGCAGGCTGTGCGAGGCGATCACCGGCGTAAATTTGCGGTTCAAAATCTCCGAGGCGAACAGGCTCTTAACCGTCTGGCGCATGACCGGATCCAGGCCGTCGAACGTCTCGTCGCACAGCAGGTACCGCGTGTTCGCACAGATCCCGAGCAGCACCGACACCTGCTTCTTCATCCCTTTGGAGAACGTCGCGAGCTTACGCTTCGGATCCAGCTCAAATTTCCTTAGGAGGTCATCAAACCGTCCCCTGTCAAATTCCGGGTACACGATCCGGTAGTAATCCCGCATCACCTCCGCTGTCGCGTTCGGGAAAAACCACGCCGTATCGGAGAGAAAGCAGAGCTTCTCCTTCGCCTGCGGATTCTCCCAAACAGGATACTCATCGACCACCACGCGCCCTCCCTCCGGCTTCAGCACCCCGGAGATCACACGCAGCAGCGTGCTCTTGCCTGAACCGTTCGTACCGACCAGGCCGAAAATACAGTTCTCGCCGATCTGCGCATTGACATGGTCAAGCGCTGTGATATCGTCAAACGTCTTCGTCACGTCTTCCACCTTAATCATACGTCATCGCCTCCCCCTTCTCCATAATACTCTCTCACCTTTTCCACGAAATCCCCGCACGGGATATCCAGCTCCTTCCCCTTCCTGACAAGCTCGCTGAGCGAGCGGTACACGTCTTCCTGCTTCCTTGCCTTGAGCTCTCTGTTTCCTGATACAAAATTCCCGCGCCCCTTCACCGGGTAAATATACCCCTCCTGCTCCAGCACGCTGTACGCCTTCTGTATCGTGTTCGGATTGATCGAAAGCTCCATCGCAAGAGAACGCACGGACGGTATCTGGCTGTCCGGCTCCAGCACGCCGCTTGCGATCAGCGTCTGGAACCGCTCCACAACCTGCTCATAAATCGGCCGCCTGTTCTGCAAATCAATCCCGATCATATTACCTCCTGATCTGCCCGTCACCTCCCGGGCCCCATCGATGCATCATAAGTGTACTATTATTGTTAGTACACTAAATTTATACTACTGATACGGCAGGATGTCCATCAGAATATGTTTAAATTTTCCTTAAGATTTTGTTACATAGAAGCCCGTAAATACGACATTTTTTAAGGATTTGTTACAGGTATATTGCCATTAAGCGAAATGTTTTGAAAGCGCTTTGAATTAATAAACTGCTAATTATACCCGCAAAATTAAAACTGATTTGAGACTTATGTCGGCCTCGAACTTTTCCGCATCAAGGATGGTATATTCCGCGCCGGTCGTGTAACGGATGTAGTCGGACTCGCAGACCTCAATCGTGATGAGGTTTTTATTTCCGTAGCCGCCATCAGCCCATGTGTAATATGTCTCCGGCAGGCACTGCAATACTTTCCCGGCTGTGTCGCAGTCCACGATATACGTTACACACGCGGACACGGCTGATTGGTCCCAATAGTCCGCGACTGCCTGCGCCGTCCCCTGCCCGCAGCCGATCGTGTGGAGCTGTATGCCGATGGGCGTGCGCTTCACCGCCTGCTGGTAACAGCGGTTTTTGGTTAAATAATTCTTCGCGATCTTAAGTGCCATGTTGTACTCCTTTAATTCCGTTTATGCTTGACATACGTATATTTTAGGCGTACAATAGCTAGTGTAAGGGGGATAAGGCATGAAAGCACGGGAGATACTTAAAATACTTCGCAATGATGGATGGTATGAAGTAGATCAAGACGGCTCGCACTTGCAGCTAAAACAT
>CAYRKA010000085.1:0-10072 GCA_964424785.1 uncultured Lachnospiraceae bacterium
TCAATGCTCTTTTTATTTGAATCTCCCATAAAATCAAGGTTTTGGAACTAAAAACGGGTAGTAGATTTGACACTACCAAGAAACTACGGGAGGATTTCATCATGAAAAAAACAGCACTTATCATGGCCGGCGGGCGCGGAGAGCGTTTCTGGCCGCGCAGCCGCAAGACATTGCCGAAGCAGTTCCTGTCGCTGACAGACGACGGGAAGACGATGATCCAGCTGACCGTGGAGCGGATACGGCCTCTTGTGGAGCTGGAGGATATCTATATCGCGACGAACCGGGATTACAGGCAGCTTGTCCTGGAGCAGCTGCCGGGGCTGCCGGAGGAGAATATCCTGTGCGAGCCGGTCGGGCGGAACACGGCGCCGTGCATCGGGCTTGGCGCGATGCAGATTTCCCGCAAGTATGAGGATGCGGTGATGTTTGTCCTGCCGTCGGATCACCTGATTAAGTTCAACAATATGTTCCAGACGGTCCTGCAGGATGCCTGCGAGGTGGCCGAGAAGGGCGAGAATCTCGTGACGATCGGGATCACGCCGGATTATCCGGAGACGGGCTACGGCTATATCAAGTTCTGCCCGGGGATCACAGAGGGGCGCGCTTATCAGGTGGACCGGTTTGTCGAGAAGCCGTGCCTCGAGGTGGCGAAGGAGTATATTGCGACGGAGGAGTATCTCTGGAACAGCGGGATGTTTACGTGGAAGATTTCGAGTATCCTGAACAACATGAAAAATCTGATGCCGGATACGTATGCGGGGTTGGAGCGGATCCGGGACGCGGCCGGGACGCCGGAGGCGGACAGTGTGCTTGAGAAGGAGTTCCGTGCGATGCAGTCGCAGTCGATCGACTACGGCATCATGGAGAAGGCGAAGAATATTTATATTATCCCGGGCGCGTTTGGCTGGGATGACGTCGGGTCATGGCTCGCGGTGGAGCGGATCAAGAAGACGAATGAGTCAGGCAATGTTGTGAACGGGAATGTCATCACGGTTGATACGCACAACTGTATTATCCAGGGAGAGAAGAAGCTGATCGCGACGGTCGGGCTCGAGGATATGATCATCGTCGACACGTCGGACGCGATGCTGATCTGTGCGAAGAACAGTGCGGGCGACATTAAGAAGGTGTTGGAGAATCTGAAGATCTGCAACCGCGATGAGTATATTTAAGAAATGATTGCCCATATCGCAAAAAGATGGTATACTTACGAATACGGGTGCCCGGCAGGTATATGCCGCCGGATCTGGGAAATCATAATAGAGACTGTGCAGCCGGGAAGATGCTGGACAGCTATGAAAGAATAAGGAGACGATCATGAAAAGAGCTTTAATTACCGGCATTACAGGCCAAGATGGTTCTTATCTTGCGGAGCTTCTGCTTGAGAAGGGCTATGAGGTATATGGGATTATGCGCCGCAAGAGCGTAGTGGATTACGGCAATGTCGAGCATATCAGGGACAGGATTCATTTCATCTATGCAGACATGACAGATCCGATCTCGCTGATCAGTGCGATGCGGATCTCGCAGGCGGACGAGGTGTACAATCTGGCTGCGCAGTCGTTTGTCGCGACGAGCTGGGAGCAGCCGCTGGCGACGGCAGATATCGACGCACTCGGTGTGACGAATATGCTGGAGGCGATCCGCACCGTGAAGCCGGAGGCGCATTTCTACCAGGCGTCCACGTCTGAGATGTTCGGGCTCGTCCAGGAGATGCCGCAGAAGGAGACGACGCCGTTCTATCCGAGGAGCCCATACGGGGTTGCGAAGCTGTACGGACACTGGATTACGAAGAACTACAGGGAGAGCTACGGCATGTTCGCGTGCAGCGGTATCCTGTTCAACCATGAGAGCGAGCGCCGCGGCAAGGAGTTCGTGACGAGGAAGATCACGGATGCAGTCGCGAGGATTAAGCAGGGCGTGCAGGACCACGTGGAGCTTGGCAATCTCGATTCGAAGCGCGACTGGGGCCATTCAAAGGACTATGTCAGGGCGATGTGGCTGATGCTGCAGCAGGATGAGCCGGATGATTACGTGATCGCGACGAATGAGACGAGGACGGTGCGCGAGTTTGTCGAGACCGCGTTCCGCCATGTCGGGATCGAGGTGGAGTGGTCCGGTGAGGGCGTGGATGAGATCGGTAAGGATAAGGCGACCGGCAAGGTGATTGTGAAAGTGAATAAGGACTTCTTCCGCCCGGCGGAGGTGGACGTGCTGCTCGGCAATCCGGCCAAGGCGGAGACGAAGCTCGGATGGGTGCGTGAGATCTCGTTCTCTGAGCTTGTGGAGCGCATGGTGAAAAATGACATGGAGCTGGTGGCGAAGGAGATTCAGGTAAACGCATTATAAGAAGCTGTCATAGAGGGCTGTTATGCGGGCAATCATCGGATTGCCCCTGTGGCACGCCCTTATTTTATCGATGGGGGAAGACATGAAGAAAGCGTTGATTATCGGTGCGGCAGGCTTTGTCGGGGGCTATTTGATCCATCAGCTAAAGGACATCGACGGATATCAGGTGGCGGTTACGAAGATGCCGAATGAGACGATCCCCGGTGAGGGATTTGAGGTATATGATCTGAATATTCTGGAGCGCGAGTCGATTCTGGCGCTTCTGGAGCAGGTGCGGCCGGACTATATTTTCCATCTGGCGGCGCAGAGCTCGGTGTTCCTGTCCTGGAAGAATCCGGGGCTGACGATCGATGTCAACATCAAGGGCAGCGTGAATGTGATGGACGCGGTGCGGGCGCTCGATTACAGGCCGCGCATGCTGCTGATCGGCTCCGGCGAGGAGTACGGGCACATCCTGCCGCAGGAGACGCCGATTGCCGAGACGAATAGGATCCGCCCGGGCAATATCTATGCTGCGACAAAGGTGTGCCAGAACCTGATCGGGAAAATCTATGTGGACGCATATCAGATGGAGCTGATGTCAGTGCGGGCGTTCAACCATATCGGGCCGAACCAGGCGCCGATGTTTGTGGTGGCGGATTTCTGCAGGCAGGCCGCGGAGATCGAGGCTGGGCTTAAGGAACCGGTACTCCGTGTCGGCAACCTGAGCGCGAAGCGCGACTTCACGGACGTCCGGGACGTCGTGCGGGCGTACAGCTTGCTGATGAAGCACGGCAGGGCGGGCGAGACGTACAACGTCGGCAGCGGTCATGCGGTGGAGATCCGGGAGATCCTGGAGAAGGTCCGCGCGATGGCGCACTGTGAGATCGCGGTGGAGGTCGACCCGGAGAAGCTGCGCCCGGTCGACGTGCCGATCATCGAGGCGGATACGTCGAAGCTGCTGGAATGTACCGGATGGCATCAGGAGATCTCACTGGACCAGACGCTTGCGGAGACACTGGATTACTGGAGGGCGCAGGTACGCGCCGCACACTGAGGAGGAAACTATGGGTTATCGGGAACGATATGAATTCTGGCTGTCGGACGGTTATTTTGACGAGGCGACGAAGGAGGAACTGAGAGGGATCGCGGATAACGCGAGGGAGATCGAGGACCGCTTTTACAAGGATCTGTCGTTTGGGACAGGCGGGCTGCGCGGTGTGATCGGCGCGGGGACGAACCGCATGAACATCTACACGGTGCGCAAGGCGACGCAGGGACTCGCCAATTTTATTATTCAGGAGAAGGGACAGGAGAAGGGCGTCGCGATCGCGTATGATTCGCGCCGGATGTCGCCGGAGTTCGCGGATGAGGCAGCACTGTGCATGGCGGCGAACGGGATCCGGGCTTATGTGTTTGAGTCGCTCCGCCCGACGCCGGAGCTGTCGTTTGCGGTGCGGGAGCTTGGCTGCATCGCAGGTATTGTGATTACGGCGAGCCACAATCCGCCGGAGTACAACGGCTACAAGGTATACTGGGAGGACGGTGCGCAGATCACGTACCCGAAGGACAGGGAGATCATCTCCGAGGTCAATCAGGTGACGGACTACGCGATGGTGCGGACGATGCCGAAGCCGGAGGCGCAGGCAGCCGGGCTTTATCAGGTGATCGGGCAGCAGATTGACGACCGGTATATTGAGGAGCTGAAAAAGCTGACGATCCACCCGGAGGTGATCCGCGAGGTCGCCGACGACATGAAGATCGTCTATACGCCGCTTCACGGCACGGGCAATCTGCCGGTGCGCCGTGTCCTGGAGGAGCTTGGCTTCAGGCAGGTGTACGTGGTGCCGGAGCAGGAGAAGCCGGACGGCAATTTCCCGACCGTTTCCTATCCGAACCCGGAGGATCCGAAGGCGTTTGCGCTGGCGCTTGCTCTGGCCCAAAAAGTGGACGCGGATATCGTGCTTGCGACGGATCCGGATGCGGACCGTCTGGGCGTGTACGCGAAGGACAGTGCGACGGGAGAGTATATGCCGTTCACCGGGAATATGTCCGGCATGGTGATCGCGGAGTACATTCTGGCGCGGCGGAAGGAGAACGGCACGCTGCCGTCCAATGGGGCTCTTGTGAAGACGATTGTGACGACGGATATGGCCGATGTGGTCGCGCAGGAGTACCAGGTGAAGCTGATCGAGGTGCTGACTGGCTTCAAATATATCGGCGAGCAGATCAAATTCTTTGAGCAGCAGCACACGTATCAGTATCTGTTCGGCATGGAGGAGAGCTATGGCTGCCTGGTTGGCACGCATGCGCGCGACAAGGATGCGTGCGTCGCAGTGATGGCGCTGTGTGAGGCTGCCTCGTGGTGCAGGAAGCACGGGAAGACGCTCTGGGACCAGATGCTTGCGCTGTATGAGAAGTACGGGTATTTCCGCGAGGGCCTTGAGGCGGTGACGCTGAAGGGGATCGACGGAAGCGAGAAGATTCAGCGCATGATGGATGACATGAGGAAGAATCCGCCGACAGAGCTTGCAGGGCTGAAGGTGCTCGAGGCGAGGGATTACGACGCGGATACGGTGCGGGATATGAGCAGCGGCGAAGTCAGGCCGACCGGGCTGCCGAGGTCGAATGTGCTTTATTATAAGCTGGAAAATCATTCGTGGTGCTGTGCGAGGCCGTCCGGCACGGAGCCGAAGATCAAGTTCTACATGGGCGTAAAAGGGAAGGATCTCGGGGATTCCGCCGCGAAGCTGGAGGAGCTCAGGGCGGCGCTGCTGACGTTCGCGGGGCTCAACTGATGTACAGCATTGGTCTTTGCGACAGTGCCAATGTTCCTGACATGGCCGGGACCGTGTATACAGACAGCCTGGTCTGCCGCTCGGGGGAACAGTAAATTGACAGGGAGATGATACGCGGATGAAATGTCTGATTCTGGCGGGCGGCAAGGGCAACAGCCTGTGGCCGCTGTCGCGTGAGGAATACCCGAAGCAGTTTATGAAAATCAAAAAGAACCGTTCGCTTCTGCAGGAGACGGTTGCGCGGAACATCCCGTTCTGCGATGAGTTCCTGATCGCGACGAACGCTTCGTACCATTTTATTGTCGAGGGCCAGATGAAGGCGTTTCAGGGTCTGCGTTACCGCTGTATTCTGGAGGAGGAGGGGCGCAAGACTGCCCCGGCGATCGCGCTTGCCTGCATGAACCTGAATCCATCCGAGCTCGTGTATGTCGTGTCGGCGGACCAGATTATCGAGGGCTCCGAGTACAAGGAGACGATCATGCGCGGCCGCGCGCTTGCGCGTGAGGGACGGCTTGTCACGTTTGGGATGGAGATGCTCTCGGCGCATACGGGGTATGGATATATCCGAAATGACGGGGAGCGCGTCCTTGAATTCCGGGAGAAGCCGGATCCGTGTGCCGCCCAGGAGTATTTCGCGAGCGGCGCGTATCTGTGGAACAGCGGGAATTTCCTGTTCGGTGCGGGAGATTTCCTGAATGAACTCAAAAAGGCTGCGCCGGACGTCTATGATGCCTGCGCGGCCGCCAGGAAGAACCTGAAGCTCGATGGCAGCGCGGTGACGCTTCCGGCTTCCCTGATGCGCATGATCCCGGCGCTGTCCGTCGAGAAAGCGGTATTTGAGAAATCGGACTGTGTGTCGGTGGTAAAAGCAAACTTCCACTGGTGGGATATCGGCAACCTGGAGATCCTTTCATCCTACATGAAAAATAATGAGGATGGCCGCTACGTGATATGCGAGGACTGCACGGATACTTCCGTGATCAACCAGACGGAGCGGCAGCTTGTCGTTGCCAACGGGCTTCACGATGTCACGATTGTGAATACGGAGGATGCCTGCTATATCACGCGGAACGACAGTGCCCTGTCAGTCAAGCAGATCATCCAGAAGCACCCGGAGCACAGCGTTTATTTCGAAAAATCGAATCTGGTATACCGCCCGTGGGGGACGTATGAAATCCTCAGCTTTACACAGAATTATAAGGTCAAGAAGGTCCAGGTGTACCCGGGCTGTTCCCTGACGACGCACCGCCACGCGATGCGCAGCGAACAGTGGTCGGTGGTGCAGGGGACGGCGACCGTCACACTGGACAATGTGGTGCAGGAGCTGCCGCTGTACGGCAGTATCGAGGTCCCGGTCGGAGTGAACCATACGCTTGCGAACAGGGCGGATGAGGATCTGATTATTATGGAGGTGTCGTTCGGACCGCAGATTACCGAGGAGGATAAGGACAGCGTCGTGGAGCCTGTGCGCGGGCTGCCTGTGCAGGAGCGGTTCGTTAAGTGCGAGCCGGTGTTCAAGGATTACCTGTGGGGCGGCACGAGGCTTCGTGATGTCTATGGGAAGAAATGCGATTATGATATCATAGCGGAGAGCTGGGAGCTCTCGGCGCATGAGGACGGGCAGTGCCGCGTGGCGTCCGGGAAGTATAAGGGTATGCTGTTCCGGGAATACCTTGACCTGATCGGGGAGGATGCGCTTGGATGGAAGTGCCAGGCATTTGAAAAGTTCCCGCTCCTGATCAAATTCATCGACGCGAAGAACCAGCTTTCGGTGCAGGTGCACCCGGATGACAATTACGCGCTGCCGCACGAGAATGAATACGGCAAAAATGAGATGTGGTACGTGATGGACTGCGAGCCTGGGGCGTCGATTTACTACGGCCTGAACCGGGCGGTCACTGCGGACGAGCTGAAAAGGCGTGCGCTGGACAATACGGTCACGGAAGTGCTCAATGAGGTGAAAGTAAAGAAAGGCGATACGTTCTTCGTGGAGGCCGGGACGGTCCATGCGATCGGGAAGGGTATCCTGATCTGTGAGATCCAGCAGAATTCCAACTGTACTTACCGCCTGTATGATTATGGCAGGCGGGACAAATTCGGGAATCTGCGCCCGCTCCATCTGGAACAGGCTGCCGCGGTCGCGAATCTGCAGCGTACGGGCAGGACCGGCGGTGCGGGGGAGACCGTCAGGCTGGAGGGATACTCCATGCAGGAGCTCTGTGAGTGCAAATATTTTACGAGCATCCGGTACGATGTGGGGCAGTCAGTGCAGATCGCGGTGGATGAGACCTCGTTTGCGGCTGTTGTCATCCTGGAGGGATGCGGCGTGATCCGGGCGGATGGCGAGGAGATGGGATTTGTCCCGGCAGACTGCTTTTTCATCCATGCGGGCAGGAAGCTTTTGACAGTGCAGGGCAGATGCAGTTTGATTCTTACGAGATTGTAGAAAGCAGGGGATTATGTACAGCAGGAAAAAAGGCAGATGGCTGAAGCATCTTGATTTTATGCTTCTGGATATGATAAGCATTGTCGCGTCGCTGTATTTGTCGTATGGATTCCGGCATGGATTTGCCAGCAGGTACGCATGGGATGAGTATCAGAAGATCTGCGGCGTCATGATCGTGATCGATCTTGTGCTGGTCTTTTTCCGGGACAGCTACAAGGATGTGATCCGCCGCGGGTATCTGAAGGAGCTCCGCGCGGCCTTTACGCATTTTACGCTTGTCATGACCGGCCTGCTGCTGTATCTGTTTGCGACAAAGCAGTCGCTTCTGTACTCGCGCCAGACCCTGTTTGGCACATGGGGGATCGGCTGCTTCCTGATGTACGTGGTCCGTATTTCGCTGAAGACGTGGATCCGCAGGAGGATCCAGCAGAAGGAGAAGCTGGTCTCGGTCCTGCTGATCGTATCCACGGAGGTTGCGGATGAGACCGTGCGGACGCTGTCGGACCGCAAATACAGGGATTATGAGATCACGGGCGTTATCCTGGCGGACCGGAAACGGAAGCGGGCGGAGCGGATCGGCGGCGTCCCTGTGGTCGCCGATGTGGATGGTTTCTCAGAATATATCAAGGAGCACGTGGTTGACGAGATTTTTATCAATGTTTCCGAGGGCTTCCAGGCTGCGGAGCGGATCGCCGAGGCGGCGATCGGGATGGGGATCACGGTGCACCAGAACCTGATGGGGATCACGCAGGGCAACGGCAACAAGGTGATCGACGAATTTGCGGGCTATACGGTGATGACGAGCAGCCTGAAGGTGGCGGCATACAGCGAATTGTTTTTGAAACGGTGCATGGATATCGCAGGAGGCTTCGTCGGGATGGTGATCACGGTGGTGATGTTCCCGTTTATCGCCGCCGCGGTCAGGCGGAAGGACCGCGGGCCGGTACTGTTTTCGCAGGAGCGGGTCGGGAAGAACGGGCGGAGGTTCCGCATTTATAAGTTCCGCTCGATGTACACGGATGCGGAGAAGCGCAAGAAGGAGCTGATGGCGCACAATGAGATGCAGGGCCAGATGTTCAAGATCAGGGAAGATCCGAGGGTGATCCCGGGCATCGGCGAATTTATCCGGAAGACCTCCCTCGATGAGTTCCCGCAGTTCTGGAATGTGCTGAAGGGCGACATGAGCCTTGTCGGGACGCGGCCGCCTACGGTGGAGGAGTATGAACAGTATGATATGCATCATCTGGTCCGGATGTCGATCAAGCCGGGGCTGACCGGGCTGTGGCAGGTCAGCGGCCGCAATGAGATCACGGATTTTGAGGAAGTGGTCAAGCTTGACACGAGATACATCGAGAACTGGAGCCTGAACATGGATGTGAAGATCCTGATGAAGACGGTCCAGGTGGTCCTGCGCGGTGAGGGAGAATAGCTGCCTGGAAGGCCGGGCCTGTAAGACGCTAAAGGATGTATTCAGGATTGACGGAGATATCCGCGTGGTTTGGACACGCGGTTGAAAAAAGAAAAGGAGCAGACAGAGATGAAAGTACTTGTGACCGGTGTGGCCGGACAGCTTGGCCACGATGTGATGAATGAACTGGCAAAGCGCGGCTATGAGGGGATCGGCTCGGATCTCGCCCCGGAGTATGGCGGGATCCAGGATGGCACGGCTGTGACGCAGATGGCATATGTGCCGATGGACATCACGGACGAGGCTGCGGTGAAGCAGACGATTGCAGAGTATGCCCCGGACGCGGTTGTGCACTGTGCGGCGTGGACGGCGGTGGATCTGGCCGAGGATGACGACAAGGCCGCGAAGGTACGTCTTGTCAATGTGAAGGGGACGGAGAATATCGCGCTCGCGTGTAGGGAGCAGGACTGCAAGATGGTCTATCTGTCGACGGACTATGTGTTCGACGGGCAGGGGACCACGCCGTGGGAGCCGGACTGCAGGGACTACAAGCCGCTCAATGTCTACGGGCAGACGAAGCTTGACGGGGAGCTCGCGGTTGCGGGCAACCTGGAGAAGTATTTTATTGTGAGGATCGCGTGGGTCTTCGGCGTCAACGGCAGGAATTTTATCAGGACGATGCTGAATCTCGGCAAGACGCATGACACGATCTCGGTGGTCTGCGACCAGGTCGGCACGCCGACGTACACGCATGATCTGGCGCGCCT
Organism: uncultured Lachnospiraceae bacterium; assembly: GCA_964424785.1. Classification (GTDB taxonomy): domain Bacteria; phylum Bacillota; class Clostridia; order Lachnospirales; family Lachnospiraceae; genus Choladousia. The sequence goes on from CAYRKA010000085.1 coordinate 9,748, forward strand.
GCTCGTGGATATGATCGAGACGGACCGCTACGGGTATTATCACGCGACGAATGAGGGCGGCTACATCAGCTGGTATGAGTTCACAAAAGAAATCTTCCGGCAGGCAGTGGAGCTGGGGCATACGGAGTATACGGAGGACTGTGTGGCCGTGAAGCCTGTGACGACGGAGGAGTACGGCATATCGAAGGCGAAGCGGCCGTTCAACTCCAGGCTGGACAAAAGCAAGCTTGTGGCAAATGGGTTCACGCCGCTGCCGGCCTGGCAGGATGCGCTGCACCGGTATCTGCAGGAGATTGCATTCTGAGGAGACAGACCGGCCGGGAAT
>CAYRKA010000086.1:0-9988 GCA_964424785.1 uncultured Lachnospiraceae bacterium
CTATGACGCGTTATATCAAGCGTGGCGGTAAAGTCTGGATCAAAATTTTTCCGGACAAGCCGGTGACGGCCAAGCCTGCCGAGACCCGTATGGGTTCCGGTAAAGGAACGCTGGAGTACTGGGTAGCAGTTGTAAAACCGGGCCGTGTAATGTTCGAGCTTGCAGGTGTACCGGAGGATGTCGCACATGAGGCCCTGCGCCTGGCCATGCACAAGTTACCCTGCAAATGTAAAATTGTTTCTCGCGCAGACCTGGAAGGCGGTGACAACAGTGAAAATTAATAAGTATGTAGAAGATTTAAAAGCAAAGTCGGCTGCAGAATTAAATGAAGAATTAGTAGCTGCCAAGAAGGAACTTTTCAATCTGAGATTCCAGAACGCAACCAACCAGCTTGATAACACAAGCAGAATCAAAGAGGTCCGTAAGAACATTGCCAGAATTCAGACTGTTATCACAGAGAAGGCAAATGCCTGAGACGGCAGGCGTGCAGATTGAAGAAAGGAGAATTTCCCGTGGAAAGAAATCTTAGGAAGACCCGTACAGGCAAAGTGGTCAGTGACAGAATGGACAAGACAATCGTTGTCGCAGTAGAAGACCATGTAAGGCATCCGCTTTACAAAAAGATCGTAAAGAGGACTTACAAGCTCAAAGCTCATGACGAGAACAACGAATGCAATATCGGAGATACTGTAAAAGTGATGGAGACAAGGCCGTTGTCCAAGGACAAGAGATGGAGACTTGTCGAGATCGTAGAGAAGGTTAAATAAATAGGAGGTATATCGGCATGGTACAGCAGGAAACCAGACTGAGAGTCGCTGATAATACTGGTGCGAAGGAACTCCTCTGCATCCGTGTTATGGGTGGTTCTACAAGAAGATATGCAGGTATTGGCGATATCATCGTTGCTTCTGTAAAAGATGCAACACCAGGTGGTGTTGTTAAAAAGGGCGATGTGGTAAAGGCAGTTGTAGTCCGTACGGTGAAGGGCGTCCGCCGTAAGGACGGATCATATATCAGGTTTGACGAGAATGCGGCAGTTATCATCAAGGATGACCTGAATCCGAGAGGAACCCGTATTTTTGGACCAGTAGCCAGAGAGCTTCGTGACAAGAAATTCATGAAGATCGTTTCTTTGGCTCCGGAAGTATTATAAGGAGGGCCAAAAGATGAATAAGATCAAGACCGGAGATACCGTCAAGGTAATCGCAGGCAAGGATAAAGGAAAAGACGGCAAGGTGCTTGCTGTGAAGAACGGCAAGGTCCTCGTCGAGGGGATCGGGATGGTGACGAAGCACACCAAACCGTCGGCGGCTAACCAGCAGGGCGGCATCGTGAGCAAGGAGTCATTTATCGACGCATCCAATGTGATGTACCTCCACAAGGGTAAGGTGACGCGTGTCGGCTTCAAGATGGATGGCGATAAGAAGGTCCGTGTAGCGAAGACTACCGGCGAAGTGATTGACTGATTGGGAGAGGAGGCCGCACAAGTTGAGTAGACTGAAGGAAGTTTATCAGAATGAGATCGTAGATGCTATGATCAAAAAATTTGGCTATAAAAACATCATGGAAGTGCCGAAGCTTGACAAGGTCGTTGTCAACATGGGCGTTGGCGAGGCGAAGGACAATGCGAAGGTCCTGGAGTCTGCAGTCAAGGATATGGAGACAATCACAGGCCAGAAGGCAGTCCTGACGAAGGCAAAGAATTCCGTCGCTAACTTCAAGATCAGGGAGGGTATGGCGATCGGATGCAAGACAACGCTGCGCGGGGAGAAGATGTACGATTTTGTTGATCGCCTGATCAACCTCGCACTGCCGCGTGTACGTGATTTCAGGGGAGTCAACCCGAATGCGTTTGACGGCAGGGGCAACTATGCGCTTGGTATCAAGGAGCAGCTCATCTTTCCGGAGATCCAGTACGACAAGATCGACAAGGTGAGAGGTATGGACGTTATTTTCGTCACGACCGCTAAGACGGACGAAGAGGCACGGGAGTTGTTGAGGCTGTTCAATATGCCGTTTATGAAGTAGGAGGGGATCTCATGGCAAAGACATCGATGAAAATCAAGCAGCAGCGCAAACCGAAATTTTCAACAAGGGCGTACACACGCTGCAGGATCTGCGGCCGCCCGCATTCCGTTCTGAGAAAATATGGAATCTGCCGTATTTGCTTCCGTGAGCTGGCTTACAAGGGTCAGATCCCGGGCGTGAAGAAGGCAAGCTGGTGACCGAAAGCAGCTTAGTGAATTCGAGCCGCAGGCGAAGAATGAGCTTAGCGCGAGGTCGTTCGTGAACCTTAACGAATGCAAGCTGATAAGCGCAGCATGAGTTTAGTTGAACGAACATACCAATTTAAACATGAAAAGTCTGAAAAACAGGAGGAAACTATCATGACAATGAGCGATCCGATTGCGGATATGCTGACAAGGATCCGCAATGCAAATATCAGGAAGCATGACACAGTAGACGTTCCGTCATCCAGGATGAAGCTTGCCATTGCGAATATTCTTCTGGATGAGGGATATATCGAGAAATATGACCTGATCGAGGATGGCGTGATCAAGACGATCCACATCACTCTGAAATACGGCGCAGACAAGAACGAGAAGGTTATCACAGGCCTCAAAAGGATCTCCAAGCCGGGCCTGCGCGTATATGCAGGCAAGGATGAGCTGCCGAGAGTCCTGGGCGGGCTGGGCATCGCGATCCTTTCCACAAACAAGGGCGTTATCACAGACAAAGAAGCAAGGAAGCTTCAGGTTGGCGGCGAGGTACTGGCTTTCATCTGGTAAGCCTGGGAGCTGGGCGGCCATTATATCTCACTGAAAACAGAGGGGGCTGCACGCCTTCTCCGAAAATCTAAGTAAGGAGGAAACAGGCATGTCACGTATTGGAAGAATGCCAGTAGCAATCCCGGCGGGCGTTACGGTTGAGATTGCAGAGGGTAACAAGGTTACCGTGAAAGGACCGAAAGGGACTCTCGTGAGAGAGCTTCCGAAGGAAATGGATATCAAGCTTGAGGATGGCCACGTAATTGTATCGAGGCCGAATGATCTGAAAAAGATGAAATCTCTCCACGGGCTGACCAGGACACTGATCCACAACATGGTAGTCGGCGTGAGCGAGGGCTATACAAAGACTCTGGAGGTCAATGGCGTCGGTTACAGGGCTGCAAAGGCAGGCAAGAAGCTGACGCTGTCCCTCGGATATTCCCATCCGGTAGAGATGGATGATCCGGAAGGCATCGAGACAAAGGTAGACGGCAACAAGATTATCGTAGCCGGTATCAGCAAAGAAAAGGTTGGCCAGTATGCGGCTGAGATCAGAGAAAAGAGAAAACCGGAGCCGTACAAGGGCAAGGGCATCAAGTATGCTGATGAGGTAATCAGGCGCAAGGTCGGCAAGACCGGTAAAAAATAATATAAGGAGAGTGTGAAAATGGTCAGCAAAAAATCGAGAACCGAAGTTCGTATGAACAAGCATAAAAGAATCCGCAACCGTTTCAGCGGCACTGCTGAGAGACCGCGCCTTGCTGTGTTCAGAAGCAACAGCCATATGTATGCACAGATTATTGACGACACGGTTGGCCACACCCTTGTGTCTGCAAGCACGCTCCAGAAGGATGTAAAGGCGGAACTTGAGAAGACCAACAACGTTGAGGCTGCGGCGCATCTCGGGACAGTGATCGCAAAGAAGGCTCTGGAAAAGGGGATCACGACGGTTGTCTTTGACAGAGGAGGCTTCATCTATCAGGGCAAGGTCAAAGCGCTTGCGGACGCGGCAAGAGAAGCCGGGCTGGAATTCTAATAAGGGAGGAAGAACACATGAGGCATGAGATTATTGACCCGAATCAGTTTGAACTGACTGAGAAGGTCGTGTCAATTAAGCGTGTATCCAAGACCGTTAAAGGCGGACGCAATATGCGTTTCACGGCTCTGGTAGTTGTCGGCGACGGGAACGGCCATGTGGGCGCAGGGCTTGGTAAGGCTACCGAGATCCCGGAAGCAATCCGCAAGGGCAAAGAGGACGCAATGAAGAAGCTGATCTGCGTACCGATGGATGAGAATGCCAGCGTACCGCATGATTTCACGGGCAAGTTCGGCGGCGCTTCCGTGCTGCTGAAGAGGGCTCCACAGGGTACCGGTATCATCTCCGGCGGCCCGGCGCGCAGCGTGCTTGAGATGGCCGGCATCAAGAATGTCCGCACGAAGTCGCTGGGCTCCAACAACAAGCAGAACGTTGTCCTCGCGACGATGGAGACCCTGAAACAGATGAAGTCCCCGGAAGAGGTCGCCAGGCTCCGCGGTAAGTCTGTAGAAGAGATTCTGGGATAGGAGGTTTTGGATCATGGCAGATAAGGTAAAGGTTACACTGGTTAAGTCACCGATCGGCGCTATCCCGAAGCATCGCGCGACGGTTAAAGCCCTCGGCCTTACGAAGATGCACAAGACGGTGGTGCTGCCGGACAATGACGCAACCAGGGGAATGGTCAGACAGGTTGCCCACCTGGTAAAAGTAGAAGAGGCATAACGATATTCAGATAAGGAGGTGTCATCATGGATTTATCAAACTTAAAGCCTGCAGCAGGCTCTGTACACAATGATAATTTCAGAAGAGGACGCGGACATGGTTCAGGAAACGGCAAGACAGCCGGCAAAGGGCATAAGGGTCAGAAGGCCCGTTCCGGAGCGCCGAGAATCGGTTTCGAAGGCGGCCAGATGCCTTTGTACAGACGTCTTCCGAAGAGGGGCTTCACGAACAGGAATTCTCTTGACATTGAGGCAATCAATATTGAGTCTCTGGAAAGGTTTGAGAATGATACGGTCGTCACAATTGATATGCTGCTTGAGAACGGCATCATCAAGGACGTGAAGGACGGCGTCAAGGTGCTCGGCAAGGGGACTCTGACCAAAAAGCTGACCGTTCAGGCAAATGCTTTCAGTGAAGGCGCAAAGGCAAAGATTGAAGAGCTCGGCGGAAAAGCAGAGGTGATCTGAGATGTTAGAGACACTGAAGAATGCGTTTAGAATTAAAGAGATCCGTAAAAAGTTATTCTTCACGTTCTGCATGATTGTTGTCGTCCGGTTTGGCTCACAGCTTCCGGTAGCAGGAGTAAACAGAAATTATTTCTCGCAGTGGTTTGCGCAGCAGTCCAACGATGCACTTAATTTCTTTTCTGCATTCACCGGTGGCTCCTTTGAAAAGATGTCGGTATTTGCCCTGAGCATTACTCCGTACATCACTTCATCCATTATTATCCAGCTCCTCACGATCGCCATCCCGGCGCTTGAGGAGATGCATAAGGATGGGGAGGACGGCAGGAAAAAGATCGCGGCGATCACCCGTTACGTGACGGTAGGGCTTGCATTGATTGAGAGTACGGCAATGACGGTTGGCTTCGGTAAATCCGGCCTGATCACAGACATGAATTTCTTCAGCGGCCTTACGGTAGTTGTCGCCCTGACGGCAGGAAGCGCGTTCCTGATGTGGATCGGCGAGCGGATCACGGAAAACGGGGTCGGCAACGGTATCTCCATTGTCCTGATGGTGAATATCCTCTCGAGTATTCCTTCTGATATGGTGAGCCTGTTTGAGATGTTCGTCAAGGGCAAGTCCCTTGCGCGCGGTGCTCTTGCGGCTGTCATCATCCTGGCAGTTATTCTGGTTACGATTGTCCTTGTCATTGTGCTCAATGACGCGACACGCAGGATACCGGTACAGTACGCGAAGAAGATGCAGGGCAGAAAAATGTTTGGAGGCCAGTCGACCTTCATACCGCTGAAGGTGAATACAGCGGGCGTTATCCCGGTTATTTTCGCATCGTCGCTGATGTCGATTCCGAACATGATTGTTGCTTTCACCGGCGCGAACCTGACAGGCGTGCCTGCTACGCTCATCGGGATGCTGAGCCAGAATAACTGGTTCAATTTCAATAAACCGATTTACTCGGTTGGGTTGATCCTGTATATCGGGCTGATTATCTTTTTCGCGTATTTCTATACCTCGATCACGTTCAACCCGATTGAAGTTGCTGACAATATGAAGAAGCAGGGCGGCTTCATCCCGGGCATCCGCCCGGGCAAGCCGACCCAGGATTACCTGAACAAGGTCCTGAACAATCTGATCTTTATCGGAGCTGCGGGCCTGATCATTGTTGTCCTGATCCCGGTATTCTTTAACGGCGCGTTTGGCGCTTCGGTTTCCTTTGGAGGGACTTCTATCATCATTATTGTCGGTGTTGTCCTTGAAACATTACAGCAGATTGAATCCCAGATGCTTGTCCGTAATTACAGAGGATTCCTGACGGATTAAGCATGTAGTAGTGTACTTCGCTTCCTGCCGCAGGGGGCTGCCTTGTCGGACAGCTCTGATACGGCGGAATGCGGAGTGCACTAAAATACGTTTTGGAGAATATAATTATGAAGATTGTTATGCTTGGAGCCCCAGGGGCGGGCAAAGGAACACAGGCGAAGATGATTGCGTCAAAGTACGGGATCCCGCATATCTCGACGGGCGACATTTTCCGCGCCAATATCAAAAACGGCACGGAGCTTGGCAGAAAGGCGAAGCAGTTCATGGACCAGGGGCTTCTCGTCCCGGATGGGCTGACTGTAGATCTCGTGACCGACCGTCTCTCTCAGGATGACTGCGCGAGGGGCTATATTCTGGATGGTTTTCCCCGTACGATCCCGCAGGCGGAGGCGCTGGATACTGCGCTGAAGGCACGCGGGGAAGCGCTCGATTACGCAGTGGATGTCGATGTGCCGGACGAGAACATTGTATCGAGAATGTCCGGCAGACGTGCGTGCACAGGCTGCGGCGCGACGTACCATATTGTACACAATCCTTCCCAAAAGGGCGATGTGTGCGAGGTATGCGGTGAGGCTCTTGCCCTGCGCGACGACGACAAGCCGGAGACAGTGCAGAAGCGGCTGACCGTTTACCATGACCAGACACAGCCGCTGATTGACTATTACAGCGCGAAGGGCATCCTGAAGACGGTAGACGGTACACAGGATATGGATGATGTATTCGCGGCGGTCACAGCGATTTTGGAGGCATAATCATGTCAGTAACAATAAAATCGTCACATGAAATTGAGCTGATGCGCGAGGCTGGCAGGCTGCTTGAGATTGTCCACAAGGAGCTTGCGTCAGCGATCCGCCCGGGCATTTCCACACATGAGCTCGACAAGATCGGCGAGAGAGTGATCAGGAGCTTTGGCTGTACGCCGAATTTCCTGAATTATAATGGTTTTCCGGCGTCTTTTTGCATTTCGGTGAATGACGAGGTCGTGCACGGAATACCGTACAAGGAAAAGCTGCTGCACGAGGGCGATATCGTCAGCGTGGACGCGGGACTGATCTACAGGGGAATGCATTCCGATGCCGCCCGGACGTACGGCGTCGGCAGGATTTCGCCGGAGGCGCAGAAGCTGATCGATGTGACGCGCCAGAGCTTCTTTGAGGGAATTAAATATGCGAGGGAAGGGCACAGGCTGCATGAGATCTCCGCGGCGATCGGCGACTACGCGGAATCCTTCGGTTACGGCGTGGTGCGCGACCTGGTCGGCCATGGGATCGGCCATGCGCTCCATGAGGATCCGCAGATCCCGAATTTCCGGCAGCGCAGCCGCGGCATCCGCCTGGTGAAGGGGATGACGCTGGCGATCGAGCCGATGATCAATATGGGGCGCCCTGAGGTGGAATGGCTCGATGACGACTGGACTGTTGTGACGGAGGATGGCAGCCTTTCCGCCCACTATGAGAATACGATCCTGATCACGGACGGGGAGCCGGAGATCCTGACATTGAGGCAGTGAGGTTGCGGATATGTGTGAGAATATGAATAACACGCTGCCGGGACTGTGCGGGGATGGAGCGGGATGCAGCGCCAGGCCGATGCTCGCCGTGTCGCGGGCAGGGCACGACCGGGACACCGTATACGTCGTGGCGGACAGTGACCGGGAGTATGTATGGCTCGTCGACGGGCGGCGCAGGCTGCTCGCGAATCCCAAAAAAAAGAAGAGGAAGCATGTGCAGGTCATCTGCCATTTGCCGGAGGGGCTGGCGGAGCAGGTTCAGGCAGCTACGCTGGATGCGCATATCAGGAAGGTCATCAGCGCATATACAGGAGCCCACCATTCGCTTTGAGCGTACTACGGTGCATGAAAGCCTACGGATAGGGCGGATAGCTCTCCCCTATCCGACTAAAAATATCAGGACAGGAGGTCTATATGTCTAAAGCAGATGTCATTGAGGTAGAAGGTAAGGTACTTGAGAAGCTGCCGAACGCGATGTTCCGCGTTGAGCTCGAGAACAAGCATGTGGTGCTTGCGCACATCAGCGGGAAGCTCCGCATGAACTTTATCCGTATCCTTCCGGGCGACAAAGTAACGATTGAACTGTCGCCGTATGATCTGTCCAAAGGCAGAATTATCTGGAGAGATAAATAGTAACAATAATAGCGACAATAAACAGGAGAAACAGCACAAAAAGGCTTGCATTTTATGGATTTTGATGCTATAATCAGCTTCGAACTTTTTGTGGAGACACGCTCTCTGTGTCTTTTTATGCCCAAAAAGCAGAGAAAAAGAGGTGAAAGGAGGGTTAACCGTGAAGGTTAGGTCATCAGTGAAACCGATCTGTGAAAAGTGCAAGGTTATCAAGAGAAAGGGTAGTATCCGGATTATCTGCGAGAATCCGAAGCACAAACAGAGACAGGGTTAATCTTACCAGTTCGGACGCACCGATATTTGCCCGGCGCGGTACGATCAGGTAACAATCGGCGGAAATGACAGGGAATGGCGCCGTGCGGCTCCCTTTTACAGGCAGGCCTGCGAGGATGGCGTTCACAGTCATTGAATCAATATAACGATGGAATAAATGAGATATATGGCTCTTTATATAGATGGTCAGATTTATTTCGTTGCGATATTGCTTTTAATACCACCCCAGGATTCTGGCAGTCCACGGTCCTGCGCGGTTACCGCTGAGCGCAGGATGAGTATGTTATGCAAGGGCAGCGGCTCCTGCCGCGCAGAGAGGCCCATGGCTTAATGGAGTGGAAAGGCTGCGTTTTGACGCGGCTGGGCGGCTATGCCTGCCCCAATTAGAGACAATAAGAAGATGGAGGAAAATTACATGGCTCGTATTGCTGGTGTAGACTTACCAAGAGAAAAACGTGTAGAAATCGGCTTGACCTATATCTACGGTATCGGTAGGACAAGTGCAGGCAAGATTCTGGCTGCAGCGAATGTAAATCCTGACACGCGCGTCAGAGATTTGACCGATGAGGAAGTCGCGAGGATCCGTGACATCATCGACGAACATTACATGGTTGAAGGCGATCTGAGAAGAGACACCGCGCTCAACATCAAGAGACTGCAGGAGATCGGGTGCTACAGAGGTATCCGTCACAGGAGAGGCCTCCCGGTTCGCGGACAGAACACAAAGACAAACGCAAGGACCAGAAAGGGTCCGAGGAGAACAGTAGCGAATAAGAAGAAATAAGGTACCGGACAGTTACCGAATGAGCATATTTCAGGAAGAAAGTAGGTTAGTTTAGATGGCAGCTAAAAAAGTTACAAAGAAAGTGACAAAAAAGCGTGTAAAGAAAAACGTTGAACGCGGACAGGCACATATCCAGTCATCCTTCAATAACACCATCGTTACTCTGACGGATGCACAGGGAAATGCTTTATCTTGGGCAAGTGCCGGTGGTCTTGGATTCAGAGGTTCAAGGAAATCTACTCCGTACGCGGCACAGATGGCCGCTGAGACTGCGACAAAGGCAGCATTAATTCATGGTTTGAAGACAGTGGACGTATTCGTAAAGGGACCGGGATCAGGAAGAGAGGCGGCGATCCGCGCGCTTTCCGCCAACGGTCTTGAGGTAGTAAGTATCCGCGACGTGACACCGGTACCCCACAACGGTTGTCGTCCGCCAAAACGCAGAAGAGTCTAATCAGGGAGGTCTATAGAAATGGCAG
>CAYRKA010000087.1:0-9358 GCA_964424785.1 uncultured Lachnospiraceae bacterium
TGTGTGTGGAAAAGTTGCTTCTTGCCTACAGTCAGTTTTTGCGCCCTTTTATGGTTGGAGACCGGGAAATCCAGGTAGGGACAGATCGTGGATATCACCTTGCGGATACACTCTACCCGATTGTCGTACCGAATATGTCGGTAAAGGATCTTTCTGTCTGTGTTTTGTTTGATGAGAAATACCAATTTAACGATGAATCTGATGCCAGGGCATCTACGAAAGTAATGGTAGTTTACAGCCCGACTCTTATGTTTTTGTGTGAGACATGCTTTATGCTTCCAACGGTGTTTCATGAGATTGCCCATCAGTTTCGCTATGAGGAACGGAAAAAGAGAAATGCCTGTTTGACAAGATATGTTATAAAGCAGATTATTGTGGGTATTCTTTTGGACATGATCAATCAGGAGGACAGGTATCGTGTGACAGATGAACATGAATTCAGGGAGCTTATTAATGAAATTTGCGGGCTTATCGAGACGAACTTATGCCTCGAGACTTATAGGGAGGATAGTCTCCCTCTTTTTAAGGAGAAACTGATCCATATTCTGAATGAGTTTGCGGAAGGTATTCAGCCTTCCAGTGGAAGCCTTTTAGAGATAATTGCGAAGTACATTGGTGAAGCAAAAAGGGATGTGGTGAAATTTGACACAGGCATTTTGAAAATCCTGGAGCGTATGAATTCTGCAGCAGATAAAGACGGAGACGCAAAGAATGAGGTCTTGATTCTTCTGGATGAATTTAATGAGGCGCAGTATCGGCAGCTACTGGAAGGGGTGGCGGATAACTGGGAGGGAAAATACAGTAATTGTGAAGATGCGGTATCTGATATTGCAGAAGAAATTAAAACGGGGCCATATGCTAAAAACGAATGGTTGGAGGGCAGGCAGGAATGGGCCAGAAAAGTATTCCATGTGAAAATGTTATATCAACAATATTATATTTTGATTTCTCAGGGAAAATTCAGACAATCGGCATATTGTAGGGCGGCATTGGATCAAATTGTAAAAATAGTTTATCCAAAGCTGTGCGGAACGTTGCAGCGCTACAGGCAGACACTGGAACAGATTGATGATACAGTAATTATGCCAGAAGGTACGTTTGAACAGAGTCGGAAGAAAATTGAGCTGGAAGGGGAAGTAGGGTTAAGAAAACAGATAATTAAATATTTTGCTGATGTAAAGGATTATAAGCTGACAGAACTCATTGATACATCTGTGGATCTGTATCGTGAAGTTACGTCTGACTTATTCATGTGCAGCATCATGGATCTGGATGTCTGGGGTTATTTGATGGTAGTCTCTGAGACGTTTGTGTTCCGAAAAGGGACAGAGGATGCATTATATCGCAGAATCAGTATGGTGCTTCAGTGCCTGATGAAATGCGATGATAAAATAGAGTTAAATGAAGATACATACAACGACTGCCTGCTTTCTGCGCTCAGGAAAGAAACAGGGGTTCTTATTGAAAAAGCAAACATCGAATGTGGTTTGCCTGGAGCATACATAGATACTTCCTGTGAAGATATCATTGCGTGTATTGGGAAGCTTGTGGAGGATATGAACTTTAACACGACCCAGAAATGGATTATCCGTATGTATTATCAGGCTGCGCATATCGTTTATAATCTGATGTCTGTGCAGATTATTGCAGACGAGGTTGCGGAGCAGGATATTTGGCTGGATATATCCGGAGAAGACGCATATTTGGCGAAAAAGGCTCAGTTGAAGGAACTGTTGAGAAACAATAATCTGGAAGGTTTGTGCGAAGGAATTTCATCAATTCTGAATTCTCCGGCTATCTATTTTCAGGAGCAAAAATCACTTCTGGAACTGGAGGTGAAATTTATTCTGGAGAATTATGAAAAGAATCGTCGTAACATTTTCAGGATGGAGGACTGAGGGGAAAGTATGGCTGTAAAGATATACTGGGCACATTGTTTTCATGAATTTATTGAAATAACGGAGGACATTGGAAATAAGAGGAAGCTTGATGCGAATGTTCCGCCAGTGCTGTGGTCACGAGGACACAGAAAGGCAGAATGGAATCTCCTTCCGACCCTGACACGAGAAGTGGGACTGAAGCCTGCGGCTAGACTGGAGAATTCCAGTGTGCGTGCAGTGGAGGAGGAATTGCGAAGAGAACACTATGTCGCCAAAAACTATCATTTTTTGCAGAAGACTTCACAGTCGCAGATCGAATGGATGGAGGTAATGCAGCATCATGGGGTCAAAACAAGGCTGCTCGATTGGTCAGAATCGGTGCTGCATTCTTTGATTTTTTCACTAGAATGCTTTTTTGACAAAGAAAAATATGACACGAATGATCGGATTGCGTGTTCACCGTGCGTCTGGCTCCTCGAACCTGGAAAATGGAATATGAAGACGTTAGAACTATTGTTGGGCAATCATGCAGTTATTGATGCTTGTCTGCATAGTTTGCCGGGTGACCGTTTGGCAACCATCAGTGCGATAAGGAGTAGATTATATGCGATAGCCTCTGATTTAAATTCTTATATGGCAATTTGATTCGGCGAAGCATCTGCGAGGGATATTTAATTTGAGTTATATTATAAGTGAACTGCGAGGTCTTCACACATCTGACTTACTATATCTTCTTCAATATGGGGAGGCATATTATTATATTGCCTATATGTTGATGGATGTATACATGAATACCAGATTTCAGAAAATTGGTGAGGTGCTGCCACTGTCTATTGTAGAACCTTATCATAGTGAACGAATCCGCGCTCAGCATGGGGCTTTTTCCCTATTTCCATATTATGGAGAGGATTCATATTATAAAACAGCCAAAAATATGGGCATTTGGCTTGATGCTATGGAAAATATGTATCAGGCAGATCAGTATCTGTATCAAATATGCTTGTCAAATCCGTCTCAGATTGCGTATGAGATCAAGAATCTTGGGTTAAACGTCAGTTGGTTGTATCCGGAGATGCCTGTCGTAGCGAATACAATAGAGCAGAGGGAGATTTTGAATTGACGGTTTTTCGGCAGAAGGTATAGACGTGTCAGGAAGGAGTTTGCTTTTTATGAAGAAAAAGCTTCCGGTCGGGATTGATGGGTTCGTAAGAATCAGAACAAATGACAGTATTGTGGAGCAGTTTTGGTGCTTCAGAGTGTTGTTATAGGTCTGTACGTTTCACGCGAAGTATGCTATACTTTCCGATGGTGAAGACACAGAAATGATTAAACGAAAAAGACACAGAAGAAAATCCCGATTCCGAAAACGCTGTGCGGCTGCTGCCGCAGCTATCGCGGCGCTGGTGGGTGCAGCAGGAGGATATGAGTACTGCACGACCGGGAGCATTGACCGGACCAGATCGGTTCTGTCAGAATTATCCGGCTACATTCAAGCTGCCCCGGAGCAGGCGGACCGTCTGGAGACGGCGGCGAGACGTCAGATCAATCGCTGGATGAATGGTGATGACGGCAATACCACGTTGGATCCGATACCGGAGTACCGCGGCAGCAGCTATGTGGAGCTGTATGGAAATGTACCTGAATTTACGGAGGAGGAGCGGAACAGCCCGCCGTATGAGTTTTACAGTGAACTGGACTGGCTTGGCAGATGCGGTTACGCGGAGGCAAAGATCACGGGAGAGCTGATGCCGGAGGAGGAACGCGGCCAGATCGGCATGATTCAGCCGACCGGCTGGCATCTTGTCAAATATGAGGGGATTGACGGCAATTACCTGTACAACCGCTGTCATCTGATCGGGTATCAGCTCACCGGGGAAAATGCGAACGAGAAGAATCTGATCACCGGGACGCGGTATCTGAATGTGACCGGGATGCTGCCGTGGGAGAACATGGTTGCCGACTATATCCGTGACACGGGCGGCGCCGTGCTGTACCGCGTTACGCCGGTCTATGAAGGGGACAATCTGCTGGCAAGTGGTGTGGAGATGGAAGCGCAGTCGGTCGGCAGCGACGAAGTGTCATTCCATGTTTTTGTATTTAATGTACAGCCGGGGATTGTGATTGATTACGCCACGGGAGACAGCCGGGCGGAATGAAGGGACAGGGGGATCTGAAGCAGTACTGCATCGTGAGGGATGTGTAAGGGGCAGCGCATGGCTGTGCCGGGCACGATAGATTGCTGGGGATCAGATGAGGATAGGAGAGACTGGTGTGAAGAAAAAGGAGCTTATTCTGGTCGCGGCCATACTGGCTGCGGCGCTGGCGCTGTGGGCCGGCATGGCTTTGCTGCGCGGAGAGGAGGGCGGCAGCATCCGCATCACAGTGGACGGTGAGGAGTATGGCACATGGCCGCTTTCAAAGGATGAGGTGATTGAGATCGGAGATACGAACGTCTGTGAGATAAAGGATGGCGAGGCGACTATGATCGAGGCGGACTGCCCGGACCATCTGTGTATGTACCAGGGGGCGGTCGGGGAGTCCGGCGGCATGATCATATGCCTTCCGAACCGGGTGATCATAGAGGCTGTCCGGGCAGACGATGACGAGGCTGAGATTGACGGAGTGGCGCAGTGATGGGACATGACAAATACTACAAAATTGCATACATGGGGCTGTTCACCGCGCTCGCTTCGATCCTGGGCTACGTCGAGTCGCTGATCCCGGTCTTTGTCGGGATCCCGGGCGTGAAGCTCGGCCTTGCCAATCTCGCGGTCCTGTTCATCCTGATCCGCTATTCCTGGAAGGAGGCTGCCCTCGTATCGATGGCCCGCATCCTGATCATCGGGGCGCTGTTCGGCAGCCTGTTCAGCATCGCTTACAGCACGGCGGGGGCGGCGCTGAGCCTCGCGGTCATGGCGTTTCTTGACAGAAGGAAGGATTTCTCGGTTGTATTTATCAGCATTGCCGGCGGAGTGACACATAATATCGGCCAGTTGATCATCGCGGTCTGGCTCATGGAGAGTATCAGCGTCGTATACTACGCGCCCGCCCTGCTCGTGTCCGGCGTCGTGACAGGAGTGCTGGTCGGGCTGCTGACTACGGAGGTCCTGAAGCGGATCCGATCCTGAGCAAGTCCTTTTCAATTATCCGTTATCCATATGATCCGCACCCCCGCCCCCTGTTCTTTTCCTCGCGAGTATGCTAATCTGTTTTCGCAGTAGAAAACAAGGAGGCAACACATGAAAGTATTATTCTTTGGCACAAAGCCCTACGACGAGAAGTATTTTAGAGCCTGCATGGAGCAGGAAAAGTACAGAGGAATAGAGATGACGTTCATCGAGCCCGATCTGACGCCGACGACAGCCGTGCTGGCGAACGGCTGCGATGCGGTGTGTGCATTCGTGAATATGGACATGGGCAAGCAGACGGTCCTGCTGCTGTCCATGTGCGGCGTGAAGCTGATCCTGCTGCGCTGCGCGGGCTTCAACAACGTCGACCTGGGGGAGGCGGAGCGGTGCGGCATTGCCGTCATGCGTGTGCCGGGGTATTCGCCGGAGTCGGTCGCTGAGCATGCGATGGCGCTCGTGCTGACGTCATGCCGCAGGATGCACAAGGCGTATATCAAGGTGCGGGAGAACAATTACAGCCTGGTGGGGCTGACCGGCGTCGCGCTGCACGGCAGGACAGCCGGGATTGTGGGGACCGGGCGGATCGGCGCCGCGATGGCGAATATCTGCCGCGGCTTCGGCATGAAGGTGATCGCCTATGATATGTACCCGAATAAGGCCCTTGATTTTATCGAATATGTGGAGCTTGACGAACTGTTTGAACGTGCCGACCTGATCTCCCTGCACTGTCCCCTGACAGAGGAGACGCACCATATGATCAACCTGGATACCATCAAGAGGATGAAGGACGGTGTGATCCTTGTCAACACCTCGCGCGGCGGCCTGATCCGGACGGACGACCTGATCCAGGGGATCCGGGAGAATAAATTTTTTGCGGTCGGGCTCGACGTTTACGAGGAGGAGAACGGTTCGGTCTATGAGGATAAGTCGGATGAGATCCTCCAGCATTCCACGGTAGCGAGACTCCTGTCGTTTCCGAATGTGATGGTGACATCGCACCAGGGTTTCCTGACGGCGGAGGCGCTGCAGTCGATCAGCACGACGACGATGGACAATGCGCTGGCGTTTATGGATGGCGTGAAGAATGGCAACGAGCTGTAGGATTTTTGCAAAAAAGTAGTTACAAAATATTACACAAATATTACAAATATGACAGAAATATGCAAGGCTCTGCAGGAATCGACCTGTAATGTCAAAAAAAAGCGGAAATAAGGGAATCCCGGCACTGTGAAAAGTGCCGGGATTTCTTTTTTTTCTGAGACATATTCCATAATAATACGGGCAAAAAACGAGTGAAAAGTTGTATATTGATTACAAAAATCAGAATGTGAAAAATGTCGACGAAATAAAATGTTACAAAAATATGAAAAATGTATTGACAGGATACAGGGCATTTTGGTAAAATACAGATACGTGAAAGCGGCGGGAGTAAACGGTAAGGGGTACATCAGCCGGGTGCAGGGAGAGAATCCGGCGGGAAGACACAGGAGAGTTTATGATGCTGTTAGTAAACGTAGGGAGATCAGTCATTGATTTCACAGGACGCATCATCTTGCGGCATTTCAGGAATATCGCCCTGATCCTGTTCGGGATCGGCATGGTTGGCTGTATTTCGATGGTCATCTCGGACTTCGATACAGGAGGCCACAGCAGGGTATACGCGGTTGACTCCGCTCAGGACGATGGGGCGGGCCGGCAGTTCCAGGCAGGCCTCATGGGAGTGGTCAATGCGGTGGCGGATATGGAGCGGTATTCCGATACAGCCAGGCTGGTGAGCGTCGCGGATGCGAATGAGGAGGTGCTGGCGGGAGCCAGCGCGGTAGACAGAAGGGCGATCCGCAGGATGGCTTTTACGGAGGGGACGGACAAGGCCGCCGAGCTTGGCTATTACGCCCAGCAGGCGGTGGCGGAGAACCGGATGTCCTCTGACGAGTATTATACGCTGCTGCATATTGTGGAGGCCGAGGCTACGGGAGGCGACCTGACGAGCAAGATGATTGTCGCGGGGGTTGTGCTGAACCGTGTGCGCGACGCGCATTTCCCGGACACGATCTATGATGTGGTCTGGCAGGATTCCCAGTTCCAGCCGACGGCGGACGGGAGAATCTATTCCTGTACCATCACAGACTCTACGGTCGAGGCCGTGGACCGGGTGCTTTCCGGGGAGGATGTCTCGCAGGGGGCGCTGTTCTTCTTTGCGCGCGATTCGGCTGATTCGCGGAATGTGAGCTGGTTTGATGAGAGCCTGGTGTGGATTTTTGAGTATGGCGGCCACGAGTATTTTACATTCAAAGATGGCTGAGGAATGCGGAAAATGCTGTTGTGCAGGTTGCAACAGCATTTTTCATGTGATATACTGTCCCCAAATCCCAGCATCCGGCGGCAGGGCTGTGTATATGAGGTACTGCGGCCTGCCCGCCGGCCCAGAAAGGAAATCACAGAATGAGTTTAATGTACAGAAGTACCAGAGACGCCGGCAACCGTGTGACAGCCTCTCAGGCTGTCCTGCGCGGGCTTGCCGCTGACGGCGGGCTCTTTATCCCGGAGGTGTTCCCGGAGCTGGAAGTCCCGCTCGCGGACCTGGCGGCTATGAGTTACCGGGAGACAGCGTATGCGGTGATGAAGCAGTTCCTTGACGACTATACGGAGGAGGAGCTGCGGTACTGCATCCGCAGCGCGTACGATGCGAAATTTGACACGGAGGAGATCGCGGTGCTGCGGGAGGCGGCGGGGGCGTATTACCTTGAGCTGTTCCATGGGGCGACGATCGCGTTCAAGGATATGGCGCTGTCGATTCTTCCGTATCTGATGACGGCTGCCGCGAAAAAGAACCAGGAGACGCGCGGGATCGTGATCCTGACGGCGACGTCGGGCGATACGGGCAAGGCGGCGCTCGCGGGCTTCGCGGATGTGCCCGGGACGCGGATCATTGTATTTTATCCGAAGGACGGGGTGAGCCCAGTCCAGGAGAGGCAGATGGTGACGCAGAAGGGCGCGAATACGTGTGTGATTGGGATCCGGGGCAATTTCGACGATGCCCAGTCCGGCGTGAAGCGCCTGTTCGGGGATGCCGCCCTGGACAGGGATCTCGACCGGGCGGGCTTTTGCTTTTCGTCGGCGAATTCGATCAATATCGGCCGCCTCGTGCCGCAGGTGGTCTACTATGTCTACGCGTATGGCAGGCTGCTCGCGTCCGGCAGGCTCTCCGCCGGGGAGCCGATGAATGTCGTCGTGCCGACCGGCAATTTCGGCAATATCCTTGCTGCCTGGTATGCGAAGAAGATGGGGCTGCCGGTCGGGAAGCTTGTCTGTGCTTCGAATGAGAACAGGGTGCTGTACGACTTCTTCTCGGATGGCGTCTACGATCGGAACAGGGAGTTTATCCTGACTTCGTCGCCGTCGATGGACATCCTGATTTCGAGCAACCTGGAGCGCCTGGTCTGCCATTCGTGCGGCGGCGACGCCCGGATGGACGCGCAGCTGATGCAGAACCTTCGGACGGAGGGCAGGTATGCTGTGACGCAGGCGATGCGCGATGCGATGGGTGATTTCGCGGGAGGCTTCGCGACGGAAGAGCAGACGGCGCAGGAGATCAGCCGCGTATACAGGGAGGCCGGATATGTGCTGGATACGCATACCGCGGTGGCTTCCTATGTATTCCATACATACTTCGCGGAGCAGTTCGGCAGCGTCCCGACGGTGGTCGCGTCAACGGCGAGCCCGTACAAGTTCGCGCGCAGCGTCCTGGCGGCGATTGACCCGAAATACCGGGCTTTGGGGGATTTCGAACTGATCGACGCGCTGCATGGGCTGTCGGGCGTCCCGGTACCGCGTGCGGTCGAGGAGCTGCGTACGGCTGCGGTGCTCCATGACAAGGTGATCGACATCGGCCAGATGGAGGCTGCTGTCAGGTCATTCCTGCAGATGGCATAGGGAGGTGACAGGATGGATTCCGCTTCGTTTTACGGCCTGATGGACCTGCTGATCACGCTCTGCGGGGCGTACGTGGTTTATCAGTATATCGTGATGGTTTCTTCGCGTACCATCAGGGAGAATATGCTGATGCCGAGGGATCTTGATGTGAAAAAGTGCAAGGATGTGGAGGGTTATATCCGTTTCATCGGGATCCGGCAGCTTTGCTTTGGCGTGGCTGCGGTGGCCTGCGGCGTGATCGGCCTTGTCCAGGATTTCATGGGGATCTACGATATGCCGCTGTCGATCGGTTCGATTATCATTTTCCTGGTTTTCTGCATCTGGTACGGCAAGGCGATGAAGGACGCGCAAAAAAAATTCTGGGGCTGAAGAAAATTTCAATAAATGCCTTGCATTTGCCGGAAAATGGTGCTATTA
>CAYRKA010000088.1:0-9336 GCA_964424785.1 uncultured Lachnospiraceae bacterium
CACTAAACTCATGCCGCGCCTGCGGCTTGCATTCGTTAAGTGTTCACATGATACCATGAATCATTGCAAACATCAAGCTTCCGATAAAACTCATTTGAACCTCACCACGAACACAAAAGAAACACTACAAAGTTTTTCAATTATTCTTGTCTTTCCCTGATTAAAATGGTACAATGAAAGCCAGTAAACACGTCTGTTTATAATATTTTCTGGCCTTGGAGGGATACCATATGGATGAGAAGCTGTACAATTTAATGGACTGGGCAGGAGTGGAAGCAATCGTTTATTCAGAGGAGGATCATCCTGAGAATTTACTTGGTCCACATCAGTGCGAAGATGGTATCATGATACAGGCTTTTTTCCCGTCCGCCAAAGAGGTGGCTGTAGTGACGGGCAAAGGGCGCAGAAGCTATCCGATGGATCTCGAAGATGAGGCAGGCTATTTTGCCGTGCTGCTTCCGCTGAAGAATATCCCGGATTATTATTACCGTATCACCTATGAGGATGGATCTGCCGTCGAGCATAGGGACGCATATGCGTTCGCTCCGCAGATCACCGAGAAGGAGACGAAGAAGTTCAATGCCGGGATCTGCTACGATATTTATAAGAAGCTTGGCGCGCATCCGATGACGGTCAGGGGTACGCAGGGCGTTTATTTCGCGGTGTGGGCGCCTTACGCGATGCGTGTCAGTGTAGTAGGTGATTTCAACCTCTGGGACGGGCGGAGGCTTCCGATGCGCAGACTCGGGGATTCCGGGATTTTTGAATTGTTCGTGCCGGGACTGGAGGCCGGGACGATTTATAAATACGAGATCAAGGCGAAGGGCGGGCTGACCTATCTCAAGGCTGACCCTTACGCGAATGCTGCGGAGCTGCGCCCGAACACGGCGTCTGTCGTGGCTGACCTGGGCACATTTGAGTGGACAGACCAGAAGTGGATGGAGGATCGCAGGAAGTCAGACACGAAGACGGCCCCGATGTTTGTCTATGAGCTGCATCTCGGCTCCTGGCGCAGGCCGGACGATGGGAGGGCTTTCTACAATTACCGTGAGATTGCCCCGATGCTTGCTGAATATGTGAAGGCTCTGGGTTACACGCATGTTGAGCTGATGCCGGTTATGGAGCATCCGTTTGACGGCTCATGGGGCTATCAGGTGACGGGCTATTACGCGCCGACCGCGCGTTATGGGACGCCGCAGGATTTCATGTATTTTATGAACTATATGCATGAGAAGGGGATCGGCGTGATCCTGGACTGGGTACCGGCGCATTTCCCGCGTGATACGCATGGCCTGTGCAGCTTTGACGGGACCTGCCTGTATGAGCACCTTGACCCGCGCCAGGGCTCGCATCCGCACTGGGGGACGCTGATTTACAATTATGGCCGCCCGGAAGTGTCGAATTTCCTGATCGCGAACGCCCTTTTCTGGAAGAATGTTTATCACGCGGATGGGCTCCGCATGGACGCGGTGGCGTCTATGCTGTATCTTGACTATGGCAAGAATGACGGCGAGTGGGTGGCGAACATATACGGCGGCAATGAGAATCTGGAGGCGGTCGAGTTCCTCAAGCACCTGAATTCGATTTTCAAGAAGGATAAGGACGGCGCCCTGCTGATCGCGGAGGAGTCGACGGCATGGCCGAAGATCACCGCGCCGGTTGAGGATGGCGGGCTTGGCTTCGATTACAAGTGGAATATGGGATGGATGAACGATACGCTTGGCTATATGCAGCTCGATCCGTTCTTCCGCTCGCACCATCACGGAGAGCTGACCTTCAGCATGATCTATGCGTACAGCGAAGATTTTATCCTGACCTTCTCACACGACGAGGTGGTGCATGGCAAGAGCTCGATGATCGGGAAGATGCCCGGCAAGCGCAAGATGAAGTTCGCGAACCTGCGCGCAGCCTATGGCTATATGGTGGCGCATCCGGGTAAGAAGCTGCTGTTCATGGGGCAGGATATGGCGCAGTTCTCGGAGTGGAACGAGGATAAGCAGCTTGAATGGGACCTGCTTGAATACGAAGACCATCAGAATATGCAGAAATACATGAAGGCGCTGTTGGCGCTGTACCGGGCGCAGCCTGCGCTCTATGCGAAGGATTATGATCCGGTGGGCTTTGAGTGGATCAACAGTATTTCCGCGGATGAGGATATGCTTGTCTTCATGAGAAGAGGAGAGAAGGAGCAGGATGACCTGCTGGTTGTCTGCAATTTCTCACCGCTTGTGTATGAGAACCACAGGATTGGCGTGCCGTACAGCGGCAAGTTCAAGGAGATCTTCAACAGTGACAGCACGGAGTTTGGCGGGGACGGCAACACGAACCCGCGCGTGAAGTCCTCTAAGAAGATTTCGTGCGATGACCGTGAGAATTCGATCCAGGTACTTGTGCCGCCGATGGGAATCTCCGTGTTCAAATGCACGAGGGTGGAGGAAAGGCCGGCAGTGAAGAAGACTGCGAAGGCTGAGACAGCGGCGGAGCCGGTAAAGGCTAGGGCGAAGAAGGCCGGGAGACCAGGGAAAGCTGCGAAGGCGTCAACGGAGCCGGTACAGTCAGAGCTGAAAATGGACGCGGAGAAGAAATAATACAGAAGCAGGGGAGATCAGATGGAGCTTAATAAGGGAGAACAGCAGCCACACAGTCACATGAGGGAGGACGGGACTGTGTATACGCATACGCATGAGGAGGCGGACAGGCATGATGGGGAGAACTGCGGTACTGCAGGGGAGCATACCCATACACATGACGCTGCGGACGGACACCCGCATTCGCATACTCATACGCATGAGAATACCAAGGCTGTCCTGAACCGTCTCTCCCGTGTGATCGGGCATATACAGTCGATCCGGCGTATGGTGGAAGAGGGAAGAGACTGCAGCGAGGTGCTGATCCAGCTCTCGGCAGTCAAGGCTGCGATTAACAATACCGGCAAGGTAATTCTGCAGGATCATATCAAGCATTGCCTTGTGGATGCGATCGAGTCGGGGGATATGCAGGCGATTGAAGATTTGAATAAGGCGATCGAGCAGTTTATCAAATAGTGGAAGTTCGTGAAATGAGTTGTCTGCACGGATGGCATCACAGGGAGGTGCGGTTATGGATGTGGAGCAGGTGGCACGGATCCTGCACGACAGTAAATATGTAGTATGCCTGACAGGCCGCGAGATGATTGTCGAGGACGGGATAGACTCCATGCGGGACATGGAAACTGCTTATGAGATCGAGATAAAGTACGGCTATTCGCCGGAGGAAATATTCAGCACCCAGTTTTTCAATACAAGAGCGGAAAAGTTTTATGAGTTTTACCGTGAGGAGGTGCTGGCACAGGACAAGAAGCCGGGGCCCGGTTTCCGGGCGCTTGCTGACCTGGAACGGCTGGGAGCTCTGAAAAGCACGATCACGCGGCAGCTTTACAATTTTCCGTGCCGGGCAGGATGTAAGACGGTGTTCAACCTGCATGGTAATATCTATGAGAAGAACCATTGCCCGCGCTGTGGCCGTGTCTATCCGATGGAATACATAAGGGATTCCCAAAAAGTTCCTGTATGCGAGGATTGCCACGTCACACTGCATCCGGGAGTTACCTTGCTCGGGGAGATGGTCGAGATCGGCCTGACAACGCAGGCTGCCGATGAAGTGGCCAAAGCGGATACACTGCTGCTTGCGGGCACATTTATGAATTCGGACCTGGTGCGCCAGTTCCTGCACTATTACCGCGGCAAACAGACGATCCTGATCCACTCAGGGGAACATTTTTGCGACAAGGAAGCGGATTATTTCATTGAGGCATCTACAGCTGAATTCCTGCCGGGGCTTGTGGAGGAACTGCGGAGGATGAATATTTCGCTGAAGTGAAAGTTTCTTTCTTATAAATAAAATCGAATTGCAGAAGTATATATTCCATGTACTATGAAAGTACCTTTTTCCGCGAAGCGGAAAACTGAATTCAGGGATGCGCCTATGTGCAGTCACACTTTCATACGCAGAGGTACGTTCAAAGCGCATGGGGGGGGTCAGGCTCAGGAGATAAGTAAGCCAGAAAATCATACAAAACCAATTCGCGAAATTCCCCGATGACTACTAAAGCTTCTGGTCATTATCAGAGGGAATATAGACAACAATATCCTCAATGCGGCAGTTGAAAATACGGCAAAGATCATTGATCGTTGTGGTGGTCAATGGTTTATTTTTGCGCAGTTTATCAATCGTTGCGCTGGAAATGTGATGGCGGTTGATGAGGGTGTAAGTTGATTCTGACGACATTTTGAGCGTGTTCCAAAACGGACAATAGTCTATCATTTCCCCATCTCCTTCACAATGTAATAAAAATAGAATAAAATATAGTTTTATTATTGACTATAGTCATTAAAATGACTATAATGATTGAAAGCATCATGTCGAAAAGAATGACAATTCGCATTTGCCATTTTTACTAATATGCTTGGAAAGGAGAAACTGGTATGGGAAAACATCTTTCAAAAAACTTATTTCTGTTAATAATGACATTCACTTTATGCATAGGAGTATTTCGGTTACATGCGCAGGCAGGCGGTTATGCCAGTTCCATGAATCTGGTTATATACGAAATTGACCATGAGACAGGCGAGAGCACTTATTGGAATGAGGATCTGGCTAATGTGTCTGTTAACGTCTATGAGAATGGCAGTCTTGTAGTTGAAGGCGCCAGATTTAATTATTCCTATGAGACTTCCAGTGGACAATACGTGGCTTATTTGATTGGTACATACTATGAGGATGATTATTGGAAAGAAGAGATGTCATATTTGTTTCAGTTTGAACCTGGGAAACAGTATACGATTGAGTTGACGTCCTTGCCGGATCACTATGTTTTTTGTAAGTTAACAGATTCAAAAGGGGTTTCGGATTCCTTTACTGTGTCCGGAAACAGGATTTCCTTCACTTTTGATTCTTCTATAGCTGCCGCCATGCAACCAGAATATTATATTCGTATATATTATTTTAATGGCCCTCATACTACGCATATGTGGGTGGAGAAGGATGAAAAAGAGGCGACCTGCACTACAGAAGGATGGGTAGAATATTCCTGTTTTTGCGGTGCTGCAAAGACAACGATTATCCCAAATACAGACCATGACTGGGATGAAGTCAGTACGACACGGAGTGGAAACAGTTGTGTGGGGACAGAGGAGATAAATTATGTATGTGATTGGTGCGGTTTGACAAAAACAGAGGTCGTCAACTATGGAGAAGGGCATGATTGGGGAGAATGGTATGTATATGAGAAAGCGACCATTTCCGAGCCGGAGAAAGAGCGCCGGGTATGCAGCAGGTGCGGTGAAACAGAGATGAAGTCGGTTGGGAGCAAACTTTCGCCGAGTATTTCAGCCTCAGCATCCAGTTTGACGCTGAAAAGGGGGCAGTCAACATCTGCGCTCACGGTCAGTATGGCAAATGGAGACTATGTGAAGTCCGTAAAATCGAATAAAACAAATATTTTAAAAGTAAAGAGTTTTAGCAGTACAGGCAAAATCAGACTGAAAGCAGGGGAAAAGACCGGGGCAGCAAAGCTTACTATTACACTGGCAAGCGGTGAGACAAAGACAGTTAAAGTAAAGGTGCAAAGCCAGACGGTTACGACTACAAAGATTACTGTTTCATCAAAAAAGGTGACACTCAAAAAGGGAAATACCATTCACCTTGGGGTGTTGGTCAAACCGATTACCTCACAGCAGAAAATTACTTATAAATCTTCAAACAGTAGAGTGGCAAAGGTCAATTCCAGCGGGACAATCATCGCAAGAAAGAAGGGCACAGCAAAAATCACAGTGAAATCTGGCAGTAAGAAAGTCACAGTGACGGTAAAAGTGGAAAATGAATAAGTAAAAATCCAGAGAATACGGAGATGAATATTTTTTTGAAAAAGTACTTGCAAAACAGAGAGGAATTGATTATAATAAGCGAGTCGGTTGAGTGCAGAACTTCAGCCGGTATGCCGGATTAGCTCAGTCGGTAGAGCGACGCATTCGTAATGCGTAGGTCGTGAGTTCGAGTCTCATTTCCGGCTCACGAAAAAGCCTGTAAATACGGGCTTTTTTTATGCGCAGGCCCGCGAGAGGAATATTGCTGCTGACGCAGCACGCTTTCGCGCGGGCGGATAGGGTCGATAGTTCTCGCCTATCGATCACACGAGGGCGTAAGGGAAATGTTGCCCGGAGGCAGCCTGCCGCTTGATATAAGATCGGATTATAACGAACAATAGACTATCAGTATAACTCATAAAGAAGAAAAGGATTGCCTTTTCAGATTTCGGATGGTATGATGTGAAAAACAATTCATAAACGACATCAGTCGATCAAAAGGAGTGTATTATTATGAAGAAAAATCTGGCTAAGTTACTTGTCCTGTCACTGACTGTTTCACTTGCCCCGGCTACGCTCGCAGGCGCTGAGGAGGATAAGACGATCACCGTCGCAGCGTCCCCGACGCCGCACGCCGAGATCCTGGAAGCAGCGAAGCCGCTCCTCGAGGAGCTGGGCTGGACGCTTGAGATTGAGGAGTTTGATGATTATATCCTGCCGAACGAGGTGGTAGAGAGCGGCGAGATCGATGCAAACTATTTCCAGCATATCCCGTATCTTGAGAGCTTTAATGAGGAGAAGGGCACGCACCTCGTAGATGCAGGTGATATCCACTATGAGCCGTTCGGCATCTATCCGGGGACGAAATCGAGCCTTGACGAGCTTGAGGAGGGCGATGTGATCGCGGTTCCGAACGATACGACGAACGAGGCGAGAGCGCTGCTGCTGCTGCAGGACAATGGTGTGCTGACGCTTGAGGAGGATGCCGGCCTGACCGCTACGGTGAATCAGATCGTTGACAATCCTTACGGTGTGGAGATCGAGGAGCTTGAAGCGGCCCAGGTACCACGTGTTGTGGGTGAGGTTGCTTTTGCGGTCATGAATGGCAACTATGCGTTGAATGCAGGCTTTTCTGTAGCGAAGGATTCCATTGCATATGAGGCTACGGATTCCGAGGCGGCGAAGACGTATGTGAATATCATTGCCGTCAAGGAGGGCAATGAGAACAACGAGGGCATCCAGGCGCTTGTGAGCGTACTGAAGTCTGATGAGATCAAGCAGTTCATCAATGATACCTATGACGGGGCTGTGATCCCGTTTGAGGAGTCAGATGAGGCTGAGGCTGAGACGGAGGCGGAGACCGAGGCAGTTACGGAGTAAACGCTTTATGCTTTAAGTTCGGCGGCAGTATAACCGGCCGGGCGTGAATAACAACGCTTTTCAGACAAACACGATTCATGCGGGCTGTCGCATCTTGCCACAGCCCGCATTTTGCGGTATACTTGGGAAGTGCGCGGATGCTGCCCATAGAGACAGGGGCAGGAGTGTACCCCGGCTGTGAGGGAATCCAGCATGGTCTGGGCGTCGCGTGGATGGCGTAGGCAGGAGCGTATCGGATACGCTGCAGTCAGGAGGATGAAATGGAGCCGATTATCAGAGTTGTTAATTTGAAGAAACAGTTCAGAGGTAAGGATATGGAGGTGCAGGCGTTAGATGATGTCAGCCTCGAAATCAGCAAAGGGGATATCTACGGGATCATCGGTATGTCCGGCGCGGGCAAGAGTACGCTGGTGCGCTGTCTGAATTTCCTGGAGCGGCCGACGGGCGGCAGCGTCTACGTGGAGGGGAAGGATCTCGCGTCGCTCACAGAGAAGCAGCTCCGCGAGGAGCGCAAGAGCATCGGCATGATTTTCCAGCATTTTAATCTGCTCATGCAGCGAAGCGTGATTGACAATGTCTGCTTCCCGCTGGAGATTGCCGGGATGAAACGGGCAAAGGCGCGTGAGAAGGCGCTTGATTATCTGAAAATCGTCGGCCTTGAGGAAAAGGCGTATGCTTACCCGGCGCAGCTTTCGGGCGGACAGAAGCAGCGTGTCGCGATTGCGCGTGTGCTTGCCTCGGATCCGAAGATCCTGCTGTGTGATGAGGCGACGAGCGCGCTTGACCCGCAGACGACGAAATCGATTCTCCAGCTTTTGAAGGAGATCAACCAGAAGTACGGTATCACGATCGTCGTGATCACGCACGAGATGGCCGTAGTGCAGGAGATCTGCAGCCACGTGGCGATCATTGACAAGGGACGTCTTGTGGAGCATGGGACAGTCGAGGAGATTTTCCAGGCGCCGAAGTCGCGCGAGGCGCGCAAGCTGATCTACCAGGGCTACGAAAAAGTGGCTGAGATGAAGGGCAAACGCTGCGTGAGGATCGTGTTTTCGGAGAATTCCTCCTTCGAGCCGGTGATCGGGAATATGGTGCTCGCATTCAAGATGCCGGTCAACATCCTTTATGCGAATACACGCGACCTCGACGGCGTTGCGAAGGGAGAGATGATCCTGCAGCTTCCGGAGGATACCGTCGCCGCAGACAAGATGATCGCCTATCTCAGGAGCGGGAAGCTTGCGGTGGAGGAGCTGGAGGACTATGTATCATGAGAAGGGAAAGCCTGGGAGGCCGGAGGGGCTGGCAGGCATATGGGCCGGGAGAATGGCGCAAATGATGACAGGCAGGAGGAGCTGATACGGTATGTTGGATGAGAAAGTGATGCAGATGGTTATTGAGGGCATAGGTGAGACACTTTATATGACGCTTGTGCCGACGCTGTTCGGTTATGTGTTCGGGATGCCGCTCGGGATCCTGCTGACGGTGACCGACAAGGACGGCATCCGCCCGAACAGGGTCGTTTACCGCCTGATTGATTTTATTTCGAATATTTTCAGGAGCATCCCGTTCCTGATTCTGCTGATTCTGCTGATCCCTCTGACGAAGGCGATCGTCGGCAGGAGCTACGGCTCGAACGCGATGATTGTCCCGCTGACGATTGCGGCGGCGCCGTACATCGCGCGGCTCGTGGAGTCATCGCTCAAGGAGGTCGACCACGGCGTCATCGAGGCGGCACAGAGTATGGGCGCGGGTACCTGGACGATCGTGACGAAGGTGCTGCTGACAGAGGCGCGTACCTCGCTGATCGTCAATGCGACGATCGTGACGGCGACGATCCTCGGCTATTCTGCCATGGCAGGTACGGTCGGCGCGGACGGGCTCGGCGCGATCGCGGTGCGCTACGGCTACAACCGTTACCAGCCGGACATCATGATTGTGACGGTCGTGATCCTCGTCCTGCTTGTCCAGATCATGCAGGGCATCGGGATGATGATATCACGAAAGTTTGACCGCAGGAGGACCTGAGGCCGAGACCTGTAACAGGGGGGCATTATGATAAAAATACTGATTGTTGAGGATGAGGAGCCGATCGCGAACCTGATCCGCATGAACC
>CAYRKA010000089.1:0-5203 GCA_964424785.1 uncultured Lachnospiraceae bacterium
TGGGGATCCGGCGAAAGTCCTGGCAAAAATATTTCAGTGCGGATACAAGGTTCGGGCACTCCTGCACCTCATCAAAGATGAGCAGTGTCTGTTCTGTGATCTTCCTGCCCTTTGCCAGCGAAATATACTCCAGGATCTTCCCGGCGTTTGCGGTTTCGGAGCAGTACCTCCGGATGGCATCCTCAATTTTGCAGTCGATATACACATAATTGTCTGGGTAATACTGCTCCGCAAAAAGGTTCTTGACGAGATAGGTTTTTCCAACCTGCCTCGCACCCCATACGATGAGCGGTTTCCGTTTTGCGCTGCTGTTCCACTTGACAAGCTGCGCTAAGGCATCCCTCTGCATACGGGCGGCCTCCTTCCTATGAATGTTGTTGTATTTCAAGTATAACAAAAGCCGCACCAAAAGTCAAGATAATAAGCGAATTATTTGCACCTTTTCAGGAAATATTCGCTGAATTATCTCCACCTATAATGACGCTGTGGCAGTGAATTGTCGCACACTCTTTCATCGGCATAGCAAGCGATCCCTCCTGATTCTTGATCGTGTACTATACACAAAACCCTCCGCAGTAATTCGGCAGTAATTCTACACCGAAACCGCTTGCTATTTCTGCGGTTTAGAGTGATTAATGTACTACAGCAGCCCAAGGCTGCTGTTAGCGGGCGTAGCTGTCACTGCCAAGTATACCTCATCGATCAACTGATTGGTGCGCAATCGGATAGGGGAGTTTACCGACCTTATCCGCCGCGCCGAGGGCGGCAGCGGCTTTGTCGCTGAAATTTCCTTGTCGCCCCGTGCGCATAAAAAGTGGAGAGCCGATCGCTTCTGCGGTAAACTCTCCACTTTAATATCCCTATCCGATTGTTACCAGTATCTCCTTGCGCTGCATGGTGTCCTGTAATTGTAGTCCGAAATAATAATGCCTGTGCTCGAGGTGCTCGCGTGGACAACCTGGCCGTTGCCCATGTAGATCGACACATGCCCGATGCCGCTGTCCCCATAGTAGAACAGCAGGTCTCCTGCCTGGATCTCGCTGAGGTCGACCGGCGTGCCGCTCGCGGACTGCGCCGCCGCCGTACGCGGGATGCTGATGCCGAAATTCGCGAACACGGACTGCGTGAAGCCTGAGCAGTCAGCACCGTTTGTGAGGCTCGTGCCGCCCCATACATACGGATTGCCAACAAACTGCGTCGCAAAGCTTGCAATCTGGCTGCCGAGGCTTGAACCCGTATCCTGTGTGGATTCCTCATAGGTTGGCTCCACATAGGAAGTGTCCTCATATACCGGGACAGACGTATCCTCATATGTCTGCTGCGCCGCCGCATCCGCTGTCGCCTGGTCGGCCGCTGCCTGCTCTGCTGCCGCCTGGGCCTGCGCCGCCGCATCCGCCTCAGCCTGCGCCTGTGCGTCCGCCGCCGCTATCGCATCCAGATAAGCCTGGTACTCGGCCTGGGCCTGCGCTGCCGTATCATACACAAGCTGTTCATCCGCCTGTTGCGTCGCCGCGTCCGCTGCTGCCTGTGCATCGAGATATTCCTGATATGCCTGGTCTACCGCCGACTGCGCAGTCACCGTAGCCTGGGCCTGCGCCGCTGCATTCGCCTCGGCCTGCGCCTGCGCGTCCGCCGATGCCTGCGCCGCCGCGTCAAGCTCCGCCTGGTAGGAGGACTCCTGCTGCGCTATCGCATCCAGATAAGCCTGCTCTGCCGCCGCCTGTTCCGCCGCCTGGTCCTCAAGATAGGCAATCCACTCGGCGTCAAGCCTTTCCTGCTCCTCCTCCAACGTCTCCCCCGTCGGATAATACGTATCGTAATCTACATAATAAGCATTCACATAACCATATACGTCGTCTCCAAGCGCAACCTTCATCCAGTCGCCCTCATAGGAGACAACCTCCAGCTCGTCAGAGCTGTATGCCATACCGATCGGCTCCGAATCCTCACTCGCCTCCGAGCGCACCATCAACGCCTCCGGATAGACGGTCGCTACATTGTAAGCAACCTGATCCGCGATCGCCTGTGCCTCATCGCCCGTCGCGAAATACTCAGCGCTGACATAGCCTACCGCATTGCCGGACTGCACCTCGTACCAGTCTCCCTGTTGGCTGAGGATTGTCACCGAGCCATTATTATAAACCTTGCCAACAACCTCGCTGGATGCGTCGGCGCTGCTGCGTACATTGATATACTCGTCACACTGCGCAAAAGCGATCTCCCCGTTCATGCTCGTATCTACGGATAGCTCCTCAGTCTCCTGCGATGTCTCCTCAGATGCCTCTCCCGAAGTATCCGCCGCCGCAGCCTCAGATGCATCCCCTTCCGTCTGCCCCTGAGTCACAAGCAGCATCTGCTCCCTGACCGAAAGTGTCTCCTGTGCGGAATCCTCCGAAACTGCCCCTAATCCCGCCACTGTCGTATCCTTAGCCGCGAAAGCAACCGAACCCGTCCCAGTGAACGTCATCCCGGCTGCCAGGCAGCATACCGTAAACTGAAGTATCCCTTTTTTCATTACTTATCCCCGCCTCCAAAACGCTTTTTACCAATTATTACAAATTTGTTACATCTTTTTCGTGCTTATCATAACAAATATGAACTGGTATGTCAAGTAAATTCAATAAATTTTTAATTTTTTGTAATCAATGCGTTACTATTCACGGCCGCTTTGAAATAGATATACAGACTCGTCGTGCTTGCACGTAAGAGGCTGTATATCTATTTCAAAGCTGGCTGCGAAGCAGGAACCTCCCCCTACAGCCACAGACCGCCTTCGAAGAAGGCGGTCTGTGGCTTGCAGGGCGGAGGGGCCGTGAATGTAACATCATTAATGGTATAAATACTCCTGGACAGACGTGACAGCGTTCGCGCCGTCGGAAATGGCCGTCACAATCTGCCTCAATTGCTTCGTCCGGATATCGCCCGCCGCGAAGATGCCAGGGATCTCCGTCTTCCCGTCCTCGCCTGCCCGGATGTAGCCATGTTCATCAAGCTGTAATAATTTTGTAACGATTCCAGTATTTGGGATTGTCCCGACCGCAATAAAGATGCCATCGACATCGAGCATTCGCTCTGTACCATCCTTCTTGTTCCTGAGCTTCAGGCAGTCCACATGATCCTCGCCGGTGATCTCCGTCACCTCCGTATCCCAGATAAATTCCGCATTTTCACATTTCCCGAGACGCTCCTGCAGGGATGGCGCCGCCCTCAGCTCATCGCGCCGGTGAATCACATATACCTTCTCGCAGCCCCTCGCCAGGAACAGCGCATCCTCCACGGCGACATCCCCGCCGCCCACGACGGCGACCGTCCTGCCTTTAAAAAATGCCCCGTCACAGGTCGCGCAGTACGACACACCCATGCCTGCCAGCTCCTGCTCTCCCGGTACGCCAAGCTTCCTGTGGCTCGCACCCATCGCAAGAATCAGCGTGCGTGCACGGTACTCCTCCTTGTCCGTATAGACCACCTTCACACGGCCATCGTCCTCCATCCCGATATGCTTTGCTTCTATATTAATAAACTGCGCGCCAAGCTTCTCCGCATGCTCGCGGTACTTCAGGCCAAGTTCAAAGCCTCCGATCCCCGGCAGCCCCGGATAATTATCCACCTCGTACGTATTGACGACCTGGCCTCCGCTCATATACTCCCGCTCAAGCACGACAGACGACAGCCTCGCGCGCTGCGCGTAGATGGCAGCCGCCAGCCCCGCCGGCCCCGAGCCAAGGATAATCACATCATAAATCATAACAACACCCCTTTCCGGTTTTTAAAGACAACGGATCCACAACCGTCCAGCCAACCTCTGTCAGATGCCCCTGCGTGTTTCCCGAGCCGTCCGGCTGAACCGTCATACCTGTCCCTATCATACCCCATAATGTGCCTTTTGAAAAGAATTGACACCCTGTATTTTTTTTGTTATATTGAATTTAATAATGATTACTGTTATAAGGAGATAAGATGACGACACTAAAATACAGCCGACAGCGCGAAGCTATCAAACACTTTCTGGAGGGCCGTACGGATCATCCCACTGCAGATACGATTTACACGTCGCTGCGCGAGGAATACCCCAACCTCAGCCTCGGCACCGTGTACCGCAATCTCTCACTCTTATCAGATATCGGCGAGATCACGAAGATAACGACCGGCAGCGGCGCAGACCATTATGACGCGGTAGTCGCACAGCACCAGCACTTTATCTGCAATCGCTGCCACAGGGTATATGATCTCCATATATCGGATATTGATCCGCTCATTGAAGCTGCCGGCCGCGATTTCCCCGGCAGGATCGAGTCCTGCCAGACCAATTTTTACGGGGTCTGCGAGGAATGCCTCGGGGACTGCTGATTTTTACCATGAAGGGTTCTTTTTTGCAAACCGGAAAGCGGAGTCTAGGGAATCTTTTTTATTTATAGAAATCTGCTTGACAAGCAGTCGCAATGATGCTATAGTCATTTCAGTAACAATTACTGTTTTTATTCGACAAACAGTAATTGCTGCATCACCAGAAACCCAAATTTATCATAATGAAAAGGAGACAACAACATGAAGAAATTTGTCTGTAAGGTATGTGGATATGTTTACGAAGGCGAGACACCTCCTGCACAGTGCCCGATCTGCAAGGCTGGCGCTGACAAGTTCGAGGAGATGGTCGAGGGCATGACATGGGCATGCGAGCACGAGGTTGGCATCACAGAGGGTGTCAGCGACGAGATCATGGCCGGCCTGAGATCAAACTTCGAGGGTGAGTGCACAGAGGTCGGTATGTACCTGGCGATGGCGAGAGTCGCCCACAGAGAGGGCTATCCGGAGATCGGCCTCTACTGGGAGAAGGCTGCATGGGAAGAGGCTGAGCACGCTTCCAAGTTCGCTGAGATCCTCGGCGAGGTAGTGACGCCTAGCACGAAGAAGAACCTCGAGATGCGTGTAGCCGCTGAGAACGGCGCTACAGCAGGCAAGCTCGAACTGGCGAAGCTGGCGAAGGCTGCGAACCTTGACGCGATCCATGATACCGTCCACGAGATGGCAAAGGATGAGGCGCGCCATGGCCGCGCGTTCCAGGGTCTGCTGGACCGCTACTTCAAATAAACCAGGAAGCAGACATCCGTATACGGTTACACCAGGGCATTCTTTAAGGGGGCGGATTCATCCGCCCCCTTTTTCCCGCAAGTGCATTTCTACAAACAGATTGCCCCAAAAGCTC
>CAYRKA010000089.1:5303-9247 GCA_964424785.1 uncultured Lachnospiraceae bacterium
AAAGCTCCCTCCCTTATCGGTTCCGCCCCACATTTACAGTTCAGCATGGCCGGACTGCAACTCCAGCTTCTGCGCGTGCGTCATCCGTTTGATCGCGGCCTCACGTCTCATCGCCTCCTGCTTTGTCCCGAACTCCTCAAAATAGATCAGCTCAACAGGAAGACGCGGGCGCGTATACTTCGCGCCGCGCCCCTCATTATGCGCGCGTACCCGCTCCTCCAGATGATTTGTCCACCCTGTATAGAGAGTGCCGTCACTGCACCGCAGTATATATGTATAATTCATGGCAGTCCTCCCGCGGAAAATATGTAAAGGGATGGTCTCCCATCCCCCTTGTATCTGAAGCAGCCGGCCTGATAACAGCCCGGCCAAAGCCCGGGATGCCATCCTGATCTGTACTCCATCCGGGGCCGCTGCCGCCGCGGCCTGTCTGCAACACATTGATGCTCTCCCTGTATAAATCCGGCTGCATATTCTATGATGGAAACGCCGGAGGTATTCCGATGCTTACAAAATACGGCATTGCCCCGCGCCCACATCTGCTCTTATTATACGCTGCACCCTCTCAAAAGTGCAAGCAGAGGTTTCCCCTTCACAGCCGATTTGAAACAGAGGTGCGGATGCATGAACCGTAACGGAACATACCCCAGCTCAATCCAGATACAGCACCGGATCCACCGCCTCATCCTCCTGCGTCATCCCGAAGTAGAGATTGCTGCCTTCCTCACAAAAATATTTCGTCGGCTCGCTGACATAGCCGAGGACCGCTCCCGCCTCCACAACTTCGCCCTCCGCGACTGCGAGCTCCTTGAGCTGCCCGTATGTCAGCTTATATCCGTTTCCGATATTCAGCACAAGCGTCGTGCCGGTCACCTCATCGATCCCGACAGACTCCACAATCCCCTTCGCGGACGCAAGCACCTGATTGCCTGCATCGCTGCTGATGATCAGCGCCGGGTTGTACTTATACTGGTTAAGTGTCGGGAAATAGACACTCCCGTCCATACTGTAATCGATCAGGATGCTCCCTGCGGACGGCCACATCAGGGACTGCTCTTCCGTAAAGCCGACGCCTGCATCGATCAGCTCCTGCTCCGAAATCACATTCGTGGACGAAACCTCCGAAGCGCCGTCATCCGATGAGTCCCCATCAGAGGTCCCGTCCGATACTGACAGCACTGCAGTTCCATCCGCCGTACTCCCCGCAGAAGTCCCTTCCGCTGCGGAAGATACCGCATCCGTCATTGCAACACTATCCGACGTGTCTCCCGCAGATGCCCCGCCTTCCGCTGGGGACGCCGCATCCGCCGCTGCGGCGTCGCCTGCGGACATCCCGTCCGTCCCGTTCGGAATGCTATCTGTCACGGCCTCTGCCATCAGGCCGTCCGCGTTCGCGTCAACCGCCATCCCGCTCTCTGCCTGCTCCTCATTCATCGCACCGAACAGCGTGTCATTGACCTCGTCCGCGTAATTGCTTACCTGTTCCTCCAGCATCGCCGACGGATCCGGCTCCGTCTCCGCCTGCATTTCCTCTTTCCTGCGGGAGTTATCCACCGCCGCGATGCCGCCAAGTACGATAATCCCCGTCATACACAGGCTCAATGTCCAGATACTGCTGCGCTTCATCATAAAATTCCTGAAATTCCTTCTATCCATATCATTCACCTCGTCAATATTTGGTTACTGATAGGATTTCCAGAAATCCACTGTTTATACGTATGAAAAAAAACTCCTGAAAAACAACACAGGCATCAACGGAAAATTACTGCACCTCAAACGAATCCGGGTCGACCTTTACCGTCACCTTATCCAGATGCCAGATCTCATCCACATACTGCTGGATCGTGCGGTCGGAGGTGAATTTCCCGCTGCTCGCCATATTCAGGATCGCCATCTTCGCCCATCCCGCCTCGTCACGGTACGCCTGCTCGACGCGCTCCTGGGCCTCCGCGTATGATTTGAAGTCCGCCAGGATGAAGTACGTATCCGCGCGGTCGCTGCTGTTCGTATTCAGCAGGGAATCGTAGATCTCACGGAACAACTCCGGGTTATTCTGGGAGTACTGGCCGTTGATGAGCTGCATCAGCACCCGGCGGATATCCTGGTCGTTGTTGAAGTAATCCGTCGGATGGTAACCGCCCTCGTTCTCAAAACGGATGACCTCATCGGCGGACAGGCCGAAGATAAACGCGTTCTCGATGCCTACCTCCTCGACGATCTCGACATTCGCGCCGTCCATCGTGCCGAGCGTCGGGGCGCCATTCAGCATGAACTTCATATTGCCCGTGCCGGAGGCTTCCTTGCTCGCCGTCGATATCTGCTCGGAGACATCCGACGCCGCGAAGATCAGCTCCGCGTTCGATACGCGGTAATCCTCAATGAAGACCACTTTCAGCTTGCCGTTGATCGACTTGTCGTTGTTAATCACATCCGCGACATTGTTGATCAGCTTGATCGTCAGCTTCGCGCGGCGATAGCCTGCCGCAGCCTTCGCGCCGAAGATAAACGTCCTCGGATAGAAATCCATCTCCGGATGGTCTTTGATCTTATTATAAAGGTACATGACATGCAGGATATTCAGGAGCTGGCGCTTGTACTCGTGCAGTCTCTTGACCTGTACGTCGAAGATGGAGCGCGGGTCGACGTCGATACCGTTGTGCTCCTTGATGTATTTCGCGAGGCGCAGCTTGTTCTGGTACTTGATGTTCATGAACTCCTGCTGGGCCTTCGAATCCTCTGCGTACACCTTCATCTTCGCGATCTGCGGGAGATCTGTGATCCACTCATCCCCGATATGGGCCGTCACCCAGTCAGCCAGCAGCGGGTTCGCGTGCAGCAGGAAACGCCTCTGCGTGATACCGTTCGTCTTGTTGTTGAATTTCTGCGGCATCATCTCATAGAAGTCGCGCAGCTCCTGGTTCATCAGGATCTCTGTGTGCAGCCTCGCCACGCCGTTGACGGAGAAGCCTGCCGCGATCGCCAGATGCGCCATCTTGACCTGCCCGTCGTAGATGATTGCCATCTTGCGGATCTTCTCCTGGTTGCCCGGATATCTGCGCTGGATCTCGTCCACGAAGCGGCGGTTGATCTCCTCGATGATCTGGTAAATGCGCGGGAGCAGCCTCGAGAACAGCTCGATCGGCCACTTCTCAAGAGCCTCGGCCATGATCGTGTGGTTCGTGTAGGCACAGGTCTTCGTCGTGACATCCCACGCCTCATCCCACTCGAGCCCCTCCTCGTCGACCAGGATGCGCATCAGCTCCGCCACGGCCACGGTCGGGTGCGTATCGTTGAGCTGGAACGTCACCTTCTCGTAGAATTTGCGGATGTCGCTGTGTGACTTCTTATACTTCTCGATTGCAGTCTGGACGCTCGCCGAGATGAAGAAGTACTGCTGCTTCAGGCGGAGCTCCTTGCCCGCGTAATGGTTGTCGTTCGGATAGAGCACATCGACAAGGTTCTTCGCGAGGTTCTCCTGCTCGACTGCTTTCTGGTAGTCGCCCTTGTCAAAGGAGTCCAGATGGAAGTCCGTGATCGCCTCCGCGTCCCACACGCGGAGCGTGTTGACAATATTATTGTTGTAGCCGAGGATCGGCAGGTCAAACGGCACGGCGCGCACCGACTGGTAGCCCTCCTGGATGAAATTGTTGCGCTTCCGCTTCTCATCGTACTCGACGCGGACATAGCCGCCGAACTTGACAATCTTCGCGTACTCCGGGCGGCGCAGCTCGAACGGGTTGCCGTCCTTGAGCCAGTTGTCCGGCACTTCGACCTGGTAGCCGTTCTCGATCTTCTGCTTGAACATACCATAGCGGTAACGGATGCCGCAGCCGTAAGCCGAATAACCCAGCGTCGCCAGGGAATCGAGGAAGCATGCCGCCAGGCGGCCCAGGCCGCCGTTGCCGAGCGCCGGATCCGGCTCCTGGTCCTCGATCACATTGAGG
>CAYRKA010000090.1:0-9174 GCA_964424785.1 uncultured Lachnospiraceae bacterium
AAGCAAGCGTAAACTACAACTAATCTTTATTCAGGAAGGAATGAAAAATATGGAAAAGAAGAATATTGACTGGTCAAATCTCGGCTTCGGCTATATCCAGACTGACAAGAGATTTGTGTCCAACTATAAGAATGGCGCCTGGGACGAGGGTGTCATGACGGAGGATGCTACCGTGCAGATCACCGAGTGCGCCGGAGTGCTGCAGTACGCCCAGACCTGCTTCGAGGGCATGAAGGCATACACGACCGAGGACGGCCACATCGTGACGTTCCGCCCGGATCTGAACGCAGAGCGCATGGAGTCCTCCTGCAAGCGCCTGGAGATGCCTGTTTTCCCGAAGGATCGCTTTGTTGACGCTGTTGTACAGACCGTAGCAGCGAACGAGGCGTATGTACCGCCATATGGCTCAGGCGCTACGCTCTACATCCGCCCGTATATGTTCGGCAGCGACGCCGTGATCGGCGTGAAGCCTTCCAATGAATATCAGTTCCGCGTATTCGTAACACCGGTTGGTCCGTACTTCAAAGGTGGTGCGAAGCCGATCACGATCCGTGTCTGCGACTACGACCGTGCGG
This sequence comes from uncultured Lachnospiraceae bacterium, assembly GCA_964424785.1. Classification (GTDB taxonomy): domain Bacteria; phylum Bacillota; class Clostridia; order Lachnospirales; family Lachnospiraceae; genus Choladousia. The sequence goes on from CAYRKA010000090.1 coordinate 576, forward strand.
CTCCCCATGGTACAGGCCATATCAAAGCAGGGCTGAACTACGCCATGAGCCTGTATGCGATCATGGATGCGCACCGCCAGGGCTACGATGAGAATATGTACCTTGACGCAGCGACCCGCACGAAGGTTGAAGAGACTGGCGGCGCGAATTTCCTGTTCGTCACGAAGGACAACAAGGTCGTTACGCCGAAGTCGAACAGCATCCTGCCGTCGATCACACGCCGTTCGCTCCTCGTTGTCGCGAAGGATTATCTTGGACTAGAGGTCGAGGAACGCGAGGTTTATTTTGATGAAGTCAGAGACTTCGCTGAGTGCGGACTGTGCGGCACTGCAGCCGTCATCTCCCCGGTTGGCAAGATCGTTGACCACGGCAAGGAGATCTGTTTCCCGAGCGGCATGGCTGAGATGGGGCCTGTCACAAAGAAGCTGTATGATACGCTGACCGGCATCCAGATGGGACGCCTGCAGGCTCCTGAGGGCTGGATTCAGGTTATCAAATAGAGGATTATTAAAGGCTTCGGAATGCAGAGACATTCCGGAGCCTTATCATTTTGAGCCGCCAGACAAACCGGTTTATTTCCCAAGCTCTTTCAGGCGCGCCTCGATTGCCTGGCTGCCCTCTTCAAAAAGCAGATCCCTGTTGTACCGATAGTACCTATCACACTCGTACTCCTGCAGGAACCTGACGCTGTAGGAATCGCAGTTGAGCTCCGTGATCAGGATTACCATCTCCTGCCCTGCGCCAAACGCTGCTTCCATGAAATCAAACACGTGCTCCAGCATCTCTCCTGCCCGGCCAGATTCCGCTTCCCAGGATTCTTTTTCCTGCCCGAACCAGGCTTTCAGAGCCGTAAACGCTGCCTCACCGTCTTGAATATCCTGGCTGCGTAGCTGGCTGCCGTACCGCTCAAGAATTGCCAGCGCATCCTTATATTCCCGCTCCTCCTGTCTCGTCAGCAGCTCTGCTTTCTTTTTCCCGTCCAGCTCCTTTGCAAACCGCTCCGTCATCTCATCATACCATCTGAGCGGTTCGCCTGAATGGATGCCGGATAGTCCATCCTTCAGAAGCTTCATCTGCCCATATAGCAAATCCAGTGTCTCTTCCCTGCGTGCGAGCGACGCAAAGCGGCTGCGGCATCTCGACAGCAGCAGCCCTGTGACGCTGAGCCGCTCATCAAAGGAAGCATGGGCTGCCTTCTTCAGCAGGATGCCGTCAATTCTGCCCTCAAGCACCTCTTCGAGCTGATAATCCATCTGATACTTGCGGTAGAGTTCCAGGTAATTTGCGAAATCCTTCGCAATCATTTCATGCTGGATATACTGGACAACCACCTCGCGGTCCATCCGCTTGCCAAGCTTCTCATAGACATAGAGCATGGCCGAGAGATCCTCCCAGCCGCGCGGCGTCGCAAATTTGCGCCCGTCCACTGTGGTCTCCATCCGATAGAAGCTGCCCGGGCGTGTGTTTAGATAAGAAATGACCGCCGGATGCAGCTGCTGCCGCAGGGCGTACTCCTTCCATACCGCAAAATCCGGCTCAACCTCAATCTTCTTGACACGGTCCATCGTCACGACATCGAACTCCCGCACAGAACGGTTATATTCCGGCGGATTGCCTGCCGCGACTATGATCCACCCCTTCGGGATCTCATGGCTGCCAAAGGTCTTGCACTGCAGGAACTGCAGCATCGCCGGTGCGAGCGTCTCCGAGGCACAGTTGATCTCGTCGATGAACAGGATCCCCTCTGACAACCCTGTCTTTTCCATTTTCATGTAAACGGAGGCAACAATCTCGCTCATCGTATACCCGGTCACAGTATATTCCTGCCCGCCAAACTTTTTTTTTGAAATAAACGGCAGCCCGATCGCACTCTGCCGCGTATGATGTGTGATCGTGTATGACACCAGCGCAATCCCGCACTCCTTCGCGATCTGTTCCATGATCTGTGTCTTGCCGATTCCCGGGGCGCCGAGCAGCAGCACCGGGCGCTGGCGCACCTGCGGAATCACATACTCCCCGTATTCATCCTTCAGCAGATACGACTCAATCGTATCCCTGATCTCCTCTTTTGCCCGCTTAATATTCATAGCCATACACCTCGCTCTCCAGCTCCTCCCGGTCGATTATCAGTTTCACGGCCCACGGCGGCACATCCACATCCCGATAATCCTCCCTGAGAAATACAAATGCGGTCTCATATGGCGGCTTTTTGACCGGGAATGTCCCATATCCATCCGTAAAATAGATCAGACCGCGCAGCTTTGTAAAGCACTGCCTGCAAAGAAGCTCCTGCACACGGGCAAACGGCGGGCGGAAATCCGTCCCGCCGAACCCCTTCACCGTGAAATGCTCCAGGTAATGCCGCATCTCCTCGCCGTCTGTAATCAATACATCCTCCTGGACGCGGTCATCACACTGCAGGATATGGACATGGATTTTCCGGAAAAAGCTTTCCGATTCGCTCAGGATGCTGTATGTCTCCTCCAGAAAATGGCGCAGCAATTCGCCCTTGCACGACATCGAGGTGTCCAGGACAATCACAAAATCCTCTATCTTCTGCACCTCACGTGTCTCGAGTGGCTCCATCAGAGGCATATTCCCATAAAGCTCCATTCCATAATTATAAAAAATATAATCAAATGAATCAAGGTCAACCTGCATTTCTTCCTTCAAAACAGAAAATTTCCGCAGGAATTCCCTGTAATCATACCGTTTCCGTCCCGCGGCCCGGATCTGCTCCTCAAGGCTCCGCACATCTTCTGCCGCCTCCTTTGAAAAGGTCTCCAGCTCTGTCTGCATCCTGTCACGGATGTCGTCCCATTTCTGCTGCTGCGGGCTCGGGCTTTTCTGCTGCCTGTCCTCCCTCCCCCAGCGGCTGTGGTCATCGACGCGGAACTCACGCTTCAGCTCATCGAGCCGGGACTGCAGCAGATGCATCCGGCAGAGCCGGTAGTAAACCCGCTCCGCCGTAACCGGGCGGATACCCTCCCGCGGTGCCGCTGCGGCAGCAGATGCCCCCTCATCACCTGCGGATGCGTCTGCTGCATCTCCTGCCTCAACCTGCCGGTAGAATGCCCGCCGGAGCGCGGACTGCGGCCGGTGGACAGCGCGCAGCCCCAGCCCGTCGACCACATACTCAGCCGCCACGTCGCAGGCCAGATCCCAGTACTCGCTGTCCCTGTCCTTCTTCGTCCAGAGATGCGAAAACAGGCAGTGTACAATACTGTGAAGATACTGCCTGTTTACATACACGCGGCCCCGCCGGAAGACCTCTACAAGCGCATCCGGCTGGAAGAACAGCGTATCGCCGTCTGTTCCCGTGACATTAATCTGCTGATCCGGCAGAAAACGCAGCGAGGACAGCGCTACATCGAGGAAACGCATATTCAGATACAGCTCATTGCGCGATGCGCGCAGGATATCCGTCGCAGTATCGATAAAACCAAGCGCCTGCTTTTTTTCCTCATAAACCGGGTTCACAGCTCCCACCGCCTCCTTGTACGCTTCTCCTTCGGACGCATTTGCTCCATCAGATAGCTTATCGCCTCCGTAAACCTCCGCTTTGATGACTGCTCCGCCAGATACGGCAGCCAGTCCGCGCAGCCCTTCTTTTGCACAAGTCCCGTAAGCCATCTCAGGCTGTCCATATCCCGGCTGTCAAGCACGCAGCATGCGGTCTCCCGGATATGCGCTATTATATATGCCTCATATTGCTCCTTTGCCATTTCTGACAGGCTGACCGGGAACCGCAGCCGCCCCATAGCCATCCGCGCGACCAGCGCGTCCGGCTCCTGTGCGCAGGCATACGGAAACACAGCGTCATACTGTGCGAAATCAAAAGTCCTGTTCTGGAAACAGTTGCGGTATAACATGCCGCTCCCGTGTATATGTGTCTCCAGGATCCGGGCAGGTGTGTTCTCCACGCCTTCCTCATAGCACTCCGGGAACACGAGCCGCGCCTGCCTGCCATCACTCCCGATATACTCCACCTCAAGTGCCTCCCAGATCTCGTCGAGCACCTGCTTCAGGGAAGAGCGTCCATCTCCGCCAGCCCTGGCACGAATGCGGCCAACATGATGACAGCCAGTGAACACACCACTGCCCCAATCTGTGAGGCCAATAAACGCAATACCATATAGCTTCGCACAATTATAGAAGCAATACCGCCCGACGCCCTGCAGGGATGCCGGCAGCACAATCTCCTCAAGCAGGTCCCCGCACATAGCGGGAATCTCCGGCAGCCTCTGCCTACCCCGGCAACTGCCGCCCATATCCGCGTCAATCGGCACAGGCTCATAGACGCTTAGCCTCCCCTGTGAAAGCCCTTCGTCCAGCATCCGCCCATCCATACGCGCCGAGAATGCATACGGAGCAAGCTCCCGTACCGGCAGCCCCTCTATCGTCTCCGGCAGTTCAACCTTCGGGTCACGCGAAAAACAGCGCCAGATCACTGCGCTGTCCTTCTTCTTTTCATAGATAAATGTCAGCATACTCTCCATCTTTACTCCATAGAGCAATGCTCTTGCGCCGGTCAGGTAGATTTGCCCCTTGCGCTATCTGCGGCATTCCCCGCGCGCGGTAGCACACCAGGGAATCAGCAGCCGGACGGCCTACAGATGGGTCAGCACAAAGATATCGTAAATCGCGCGCACCGCACGCTCGAAATCCTCATTCTTCACGCCGATGATAATATTCAGCTCGCTCGAACCCTGGTCGATCATCTTGACGTTGACGTTCGCGTGTGCCAGCGCCGAAAAAATCCTCCCTGCCGTCCCGCGCATCGCGCGCATACCGCGCCCCACAACTGCGATCAGCGCCAGATCCGATTCGAGGTCAAGTGTGTCCGGATGCACCGCGCGATGGATCCCCGAGATGACGCTCTGTTCCTTTTCCATAAATTCCGACTGATGCACGATCACCGTGAACGTATCGATACCGGACGGCACATGCTCGAATGAGATGCCGTTCTCCTCAAATACCTGCAATACCTTGCGGCCAAAGCCGATCTCGGAGTTCATCAAATCCTTTTCAATATTGATCGCACAGAAGCCCTTCTTCCCGGCGATACCGGTGATCGTGTACTTCGGCTGGCGGCAGGTACTCTCGACAATCAGCGTACCCGGATCCTGCGGACGGTTCGTGTTCCTGATATTGATCGGAATCCCCTCCTGGCGCAGCGGGAAAATCGCATCTGCATGCAGTACAGTCGCGCCCATGTACGAAAGCTCCCGCAGCTCGCGGTAAGTGATCGTCTCGATCGTCATCGGATCCGCGACAATATGCGGATCCGTCACGAGGAAACCGGATACATCCGTCCAGTTCTCATACAGGTCCGCATGCACGGCGCGGGCCACGATGGAACCTGTGATATCCGACCCACCGCGCGGGAACGTCTTAATCGTACCGTCCTCCATTGCACCGTAAAAGCCGGGGATCACCGCGCGCTCAACGCCCTCAAGCCTCGTCCTCATAATGCGGTCCGTCTCCTCCGGATCGAACACCCCGTCCTCATCAAAACGGATCACTTCAGCCGCATCGACAAACTCATACTCCAGATAAGCCGCCATGACGATACCGTTCAGGTATTCCCCGCGTGACGCCGCATAGTCGCTGCCTGCCTGGTCCATAAACGCCTGGCGGATCGTCTCAAACTCCGCGTCGAGAGAAAGCTCCAGCCCGAGCCCGTCGATGATCTCCTGGTACCGGTCACGGATTGCTTCAAGCTTGCGCCCGATATCATGGCTGCCTGTCGCGGTGCTATAGCAATCGTACAGCATATCCGTCACCTTCGTGTCCCCGGGCTTCCGCTTGCCCGGCGCCGATGGCACAACATACCTTCTCTCTTTCTCTGCATGGATGATCTCCCCGACCTTGCGGAACTGCTCCGCACTCGCCAGGGAACTGCCGCCAAATTTCACAACCTTCTTCATACTGTATTAAAGCTCCTTTGCAATCACATCACTCATATCATAAAAACCGGCCGGGCGGCCTGCTATGAACTTTGCCGCCTGTACAGCCCCCTTCGCGAATACGCTGCGGGAATACGCCGTATGCTTAATCTCAATCACCTCGTCAAGCCCGGCAAAAATCACCTCGTGCTCACCGACGATATTGCCGCCGCGCACCGCGCTGATCCCGATCTCCTTCGGATCGCGGCTCTCCCGCCTCCGGCTTCTGTCATATATGTAGGTATATTCCCGGCCCAATGCGGCATTCAGGCTGTCCGCAAGCGCCAGCGCAGTCCCGCTTGGCGCGTCGACCTTGCGGTTGTGGTGCTTTTCGACGATCTCCATATCAAAGCCTGCAGGCGCCAGCACGCGCGCCGCATCCTGCAGGAGCTTCAGCAACAGATTGATGCCGAGAGACATATTCGCGGACTTCATCACCGCAGTCTCCTTCGCAGCCTCATGGATCTGCGCGATCTGCTCTTCCGTATAACCTGTCGTGCAGAACACGGCGGCAAGCTTATTCTGCGTACAGTACGCGAGCAGGCCTCCCAGTGCCTCCGGCGAAGAAAAATCAATCAATGCATCCGCCTGCACGTCACACGCGGAAATATCCGTAAACACCGGGTATGACTGATCACCCTGGCCAGCCAGATCCACTCCTGCAATGATCTCAGCATCCACGTCAGATGCGACAAGCTCTGTCACAACACGTCCCATATAGCCATTGCAGCCGCACAAAAGAATCTTTGTCATTCCGTACTCCCTTCCTTTTTGGTATCTATCCGGTACCTTTCACAGTTAATCCCTTACCGGGAATTTGAAGCTTTTCGGCGAAATCCAGTCCTCTCATTTCTCACAGGATCCCATATGCCCTCATCGCCTTCTCAAGCCTGGCTGCATTCTCCTCCTCCATCTCAAAGAGCGGGGCGCGCAGCGGGCCGACCTCCTTGCCCATCAGGTTCAGCGCCTTCTTGACCGGGATCGGGTTCACCTCACAGAACAACGCATTAATCAGCTCGATGGCTTCCAGCTGCAGCTTGCAGCTCCTCCTGGTATCGCCTTCCATCCAGGCCGCCACAATATCATGCGTCTGCTTCGGCGCTATATTGGAAAGAACCGAGATGACGCCGAGCCCGCCCAGCGCAAGGATCGGGACAATCTGGTCGTCATTTCCCGAGTAAAGCTCCACCTGGTCTCCGACCAGGCTCATCATCTTCGTAATCTGTGATATATTGCCGGTCGCCTCCTTGACCCCGACAATATTATCTACATTCTTCACGAGATCGGCAATCGTCTCCGGCATCAGGTTGCAGCCGGTGCGGCTCGGCACATTGTAGAGGATAATCGGCAGGGACACGGACCGTGCGATCATCGTGTAATGCTTCTTCAGGCCGTTCTGCGTCGCCTTGTTGTAATACGGCGTCACGAGCAGCAGCGCGTCAGCGCCTGCCTTTTCCGCCTCCTGCGAAAGATAAACCGCAGTCTCCGTACAGTTCGAGCCAGTACCGGCGATAACCGGCAGGCGCTTCGCCACTTTCTCAACCGCATAGCGGATCACCTCAATATGCTCTTCATGCGACAACGTCGACGACTCTCCTGTCGTGCCGCAGATAATAATCGCATCCGTCCCGCCTGCAATCTGCTCTTCAAGCAGCTCGGCAAGCTTCTCATAATTCACACTTCCGTCCTCGTGCATCGGCGTCACAATCGCCACGCCAGCACCCTTAAAAATAGCCATAGCGCTCCTCCTTAACTGATGAGACTGAGTCCACATGAAAAGGGACTGTCCAACGGCAGTCCCCAAAAGAATCCAAAACCCTGTTCCTTCAGATAGCCCTCCACCGTATCACGATGACAGTCATATGATTCTTCACCACATGCCCAGGAAAGCGGGGATCAGGCTCCGCTCCCTTCGGCGCTCTCCCCTTTTCGCAGCGATCCCCTGTGCCTGAACACATCCCGCTGCGTACTGATGAATCGCGCAACCTCTATCTATCAATTTCCGCTAAAGTATAGCATCACAAACAATGTCTGTCAACTGTTTTTTCGCCAGCCTTGTAAGTAGTGACAAGCTCCGTTACCTCATCGACGAACGGCCAGAGCTCCTCGCACCGGCTGTTCCCGGTCAGCAGCAGCTCTGTGCCCTCACCGACCACGTCAATCAGGCCGTGCAGCTCTTCGATCGTGACAATCCCCTTCTCTGTCAGGCCAAGGATCTCATCCAGGATCAGGACATCGCACTCCTCGGTGACAAGCACCTTCTTTGCAAAGTTCAATCCGTTCTTGATATTCCTGTTCTCGTCCTCCTGCTCCCTCTGGGTCAGGCTCTCGTAATTCTCCGGGAACTTCTCAAACCGGAACAGCCGTATCTCAGGCTCGAGCCGCTTATAGAAATCCAGCATCTCACAGGTCTGCTTCTCCTTCAGAAACTGGATCAGGACTACGCTCCTGCCGATGCTTGCCTGCCTGATCCCCCTGCCTATGGCCGCTGAGGTCTTACCCATACCGGTACCGCAAAAGATGTGTACATATCGTCCGCTCATTGTCTACCTCACACATTCCTATGGCAAAATCCAATAAAACATTCGTATTTTACTACACTTTACAGCGGAATGCAATTCTTTCTCGAATGTTGTCGTACAGTTACCTCT
>CAYRKA010000091.1:0-9068 GCA_964424785.1 uncultured Lachnospiraceae bacterium
ATTTGTGTTATGTTTCATACGGATAATAATGTTCAGCCTTTGATTGAAATTCACACAACTTTAATATTTTCATATCATCATCGAAATCCGCAATTGTAACGCCATCGAAACCGTTAATCACACCGTCATAATCGCATTTAAAATACCATTCAACAATTAATGTTCGATTCTGTTCAAAAATTCTTTTGATTTTCCATTCCAATACTTGCCCTCTGTCATTCCAATCCTTAAACCATTTTACAATTTGCGATAAGCCATGATATTCCGGACCGTAACATTCGCTATATAAAGCATTTTCAGAAAAAGTCTGTTTGATAATCTCAATATCCTTATTTATCCAGCTCTGAAAATATTTCTTAATTATCTCTGATTTCATTCAGATTACTCCTCGTGCAATAATATACAATTATTGATTTATCCTACCTTTACACCGCAAGCGGAAAAATTACACCGCAAAGGCATACTTTTTAATGATTCCTCGGCTTTGTATCAAAGTCTGCAAGAACATATCCAAAAATGTCAGGGAAGCCAGCCTGTTCTGGAATTCATCCAGTCGTTTATCCCTTGTCTTCCTGACCTGAACCTGCCGGATCTCATGAAATTCATTCTTTAAATCATCCAGGAACAGAGGATCGATCACCTTATGAATATTTTCTATGCTGGTATAATGCATCCCGCCGGACCGTCTCGTCTCCGGGTTCAGCGTGGACTCAAATACTGCCCCAAAGCTGAATCAGATGCTTTCCTTTATCATTATAGCATTTCTGCATGGCATTGTCTTTAGATTTTTTCTTCCGTATTTGAAATAGCCGTGGACTGGTCAATGTTTACGTCGGATGTCTCCGCGGTTCCCCCGAACGGGTTCCTGAAACGGTAGACGATTTCCACCTGCCTATAGTGGCTTAGTGGGAGATGGCCGCACAAACCAATCAGCATAACGTCACAGTATTGGGGACAGGAGCGGATGGGCTTCCTGGGAGCCGGTTATCTCCTGCCGGATTTTTAGAAATCCCGACTTTCCGGCTTCAATCTTCTTGCACGATATTGTGTGAGGTGCTATACTGAACAACAGTAACTGTTTGGCAGAGGGGATTTGCAGGAGATAAGGTATGGCGAAGAATGACTGGTATGAGGCGGGCGATCAGATCAGGAGGATTGTGCAGGATGCGGTGGAGAGCGGGGATTTTACGCAGCTTGGCAATACGATCAGCGGCGTGGTGAATGAGGCGGTCGACGGGATCCAGTCGATTCTGAAGGAGAGCCTGGGCAATATCGGGGCAGGCGGTGCGAACGGACAGCATGGAGCGGGCAGCTCCGGCGGCGTGAATGGCCAGTATGGTCCGTACGTGAACCATGAGGCTGCCGACCGGATCCGCAGGAATGTGCGGGAGCGTGAGGAGCAGCGCAGGCAGGCGCAGGACAGAGGGGGCAGCCAGTCCCATCTGCATGTGCGGTCACGGGATGAGCTGCAGCGCCCGGCCAGGGTGGCGAGGCTCCGTGTGCCGGGAGAGATTTCCGGCAGGATCATGAAGTGGTGCGGGTATAGCCTGAGTACGATGTTCGGGCTGGCGTTTGGGATTTTCGTCATTGCCGGCCTGACGTTGGGGGATGGCCTGGCGTCGCTTCCGGCAGGGATCATGGCATTGCTGTTCGGTACGAGCTTTTGTATCGGCAGGGGCGGGAGCAGCCGCGTTGCGCTGGCGACGCGGTTCCGCAAATACAAGGAGATCCTCGGGGCGCGCACCTACTGCCTGATCGAGGAGCTTGCGAACGGGATTGGCGAGAGCAGCAAGTTTGTCTACAAGGATCTGAAGAAAATGATTGGCAGAGGGCTCTTCAGGGAGGGCTATCTGGACAGCCGGGGGACATTGCTGATGACAGACCGGGAGACCTATCAGCAGTATCTGACGGCGCAGGCTGAGTATGAGCGCGGGGCGGGCGGGAGATCTGCTGCTGCGGGTCGTGCCCCGGACAGGGCGGATAGCAGGGAGCCGGGAGATACGGGTCGGATGCCGGACAGGCCTGGCAGCAGGGAGCCGGAGGATGGCAAGGCACTGGAGAAGCTTTCGCCTGAGTGCCGTGAGCTTATTGAGGAGGGCCGCAGGTATATCCGGCATATCCATGAGTGCAACGACAAGATCGAGGATGCGGCGATGTCGGAGAAGCTGGACCGGCTGGAGCTTGTGATCACGAGGATTTTCCGTGAGGCGGAGAAGGACGGGACAGTAGTTGGCGACCTGAAGAAGATGATGAGCTATTATCTGCCGACGACGCGCAAGCTGCTGGACGCATACTGCGAGATGGATGCGCAGCCGATCCGCGGGGAGAATATCGAGACGACGAAGAAGGAGATCGAGGACGCGCTGGATACGATCAACAGTGCGTTCGAGAAGATGTTCGACAGTTTTTTCGAGGAGAAGGCGTGGGATATCTCGTCGGATATCAGCGTGCTGAATACAATGTTTGCACAGGAAGGGCTCGCGGGGAAGGATTTTGAGACGGCAGCCCGCTGATCTGCCCGGGGATATGGATACACAAGGAACCATTAATATTGGAAATGATACGAGGGAGGAGAAACAATGAGTGACGAATTTAAGGATTTTGCGGAAACACCGGCGCCGGTACTGACATTCGGGACACCGGTCGAGGCCGGGAAGGAGCCCCCGGTGGCCAGGGAGGAGCCGAAGCCGGCCGAGCCGCAGCTTGACGAGAGCATTCTCTCGGAGGAAGAGCGCAAGATGGTGAATGATTTCAGCCGGCAGATCGACCTGCATGATTCAAACGGCATCCTGCAGTACGGCGCGGGCACGCAGAAGAAGATGGCGGATTTTTCGGAGAGCGCGCTTAAGAGCGTTAAGACAAAGGATCTCGGTGAGGTCGGCGACATGATTTCCAATCTCGTCACAGAACTGAAGAGCTTTGAGGTCGATGAGGAGGAGGACAAGGGTTTCCTCGGATTGTTCAGGAAGCAGGCGAATAAGGTGACTGCCCTCAAGGCAAAATATGAGAAAGCGGAGGTCAATGTTGAGCAGATCTGCGAGGTGCTCGAGGAGCATCAGCGCCAGCTCATGAAGGATGTCGCGGTGCTCGACAGGATGTACGGGCTGAACCTCTCCTATTTTAAAGAGCTGTCGATGTACATTCTCGCCGGTAAGAAACGTCTTACAGAGGTGCGTGATACAGAGCTGGCCGAGCTGGTCAGTAAGGCGCAGAAGAGCAATCTGCCGGAGGATGCGCAGGCGGCGAAGGATCTCGAGTCCTTGTGCGAGCGTTTTGAGAAGAAGCTCCATGACCTGGAGCTGACAAGGATGATCGCGATCCAGACGGCTCCGCAGATCCGCCTCGTGCAGTCGAGTGACACGTTGATGGTGGAGAAGATCCAATCGACAGTGGTGAATACGGTCCCGCTGTGGAAGAGTCAGATGGTGATTGCACTCGGCGTGGAGCATGCGAACCAGGCGGCAAAGGCGCAGCGCGAGGTGACGGATATGACGAACCAGCTCCTGCGCAAGAACGCGGAGGCGCTGAAGATGGCGACGGTTGAGAGTGCGAAGGCATCTGAGCGCGGTATCGTGGATCTCGAGACGCTGAAGACGACGAACGCGGCGCTGATCTCGACGTTCGATGAGGTGATGAAGATCCAGGAGGATGGCAGGCAGAAGCGCCGCGAGGCGGAGAATGAGCTCAACCGCATGGAGTCGGAGCTTAAGAGTAAGCTCCTGGAGATTCACAGGTAAGGCAGGAGGGATTTTTCATGGATATCATGGTGTTTATGGCGATTTTGATTCTGTTTGTGGTGATTGTAGCGGTCATCGTTGCGGTGAGTACGATCAGCTCCGTCTCAGGCGTGATTGCAGAGGAAGAGGACGAGGAGTAGTTTATGGAGATGTATACGTCATCTCAGTGGGCCATGTTTTTTTACATCTACTGCTTTGTCGGCTGGGTGTGGGAGAGCGCCTATGTTTCAGTCCTTTCCAGGAAGCCTGTGAACCGTGGCTTTTTGAAGGGGCCGTTCCTGCCGATCTATGGCAGCGGGGCGGTCTGTATCCTGATTGTTACGATTCCGTTTCAGGATAACCTGCTGCTGATGTGCATAGTGGGTATGTTCTCCGCGACTGTCCTGGAGTACGTGACAGGAGCCGTGATGGAGCGCCTGTTCCGCGTACGCTATTGGGATTATTCGGACAAGCTGCTGAATATCAACGGCTATATCTGCCTGGCATCGGTGTTATGCTGGGGTGCGATGACGTGGCTGCTCGTGGAGGTGGTTCATCCATATGTCGCCCGTGCCGTGCTTTCCGTGGAGGAGAAATATATAACGGGGATTGTGCTGCTGATTACGCCATGTATTTCTGCAGATTTCGCGTCATCGTTCCATGCTGCGATCAGACTGCGTGATATTCTCATGCAAAGTGAGAGGGTCAAGGAAGAGCTGGGACGCCTTACAGCCAGGAAGGAGGAGCTGGAACAGTCTCTCCTGAATGCGGGCGGAAAGGCGCGGGAGCAGATTGCAGTGGAGCTGAAGGAGCTGCTGATCCGGACCGGGGAGCAGAAGGAGCGGCTGCGCATCGCATACGCGCGCTCTATCAAGGGCCTGATCGAGCGGAACCCGCACGCGGTGTCCCTGCGCTACCGTGAGGCATTCGCGGAGCTGAAGCTGAATCTGCTTGAGAAAAAGCAGGATATGATGGAGAGGATTGATGAGATCCGCAGATAGAGGAGGCTGCGCCGTTGGGCGGGCGCTGCCGTCAGGACATCCCGGCGGACGCCAAAGAGGCGCCGCCGGGATTTTGAGGTGTGGGAGTACCGGGTGATGCAGGCGATGGTAAATGCTGTTGTGTAGATGTGCGAAAAGGGTTCAGAGGAGAAGTGCAAAATGGCGTGCGGATTGGTTTGGACGAAAGGGGTATATTATGGAAGACAGGATTACGGAGGAATTTGTGAGCGGCTTCTGCAAGCTGCAGAACCAGACGCGGATGGTGGTCTGCGAACTGGAGGAGCAGCCGGACGGGAGCAGGCGGCTGGTCTCGTCGGACTGCGCATACGGGAAATGTGAGCATACCGGCGACTGCCTGCTGATGGGGCAGTTCGTATGATGACGGTGGAGGAATTCGGGAATGCGGCGGATGAGATTGCGGCGACATTTCCGGAGGAGTTTTTCCGGGAGCTGAACGGCGGGATCATTGTGCGCGAGGGAGTGCGGATACACCCGGAGGCTGAGGCAGACGACCTGTTTGTGCTCGGAGAATATCACCGTGACCGGTATCTGGGCCGGTTTGTCGTTGTGTATTATGGTTCTTTTGAGCGCTGCTTCGGATATGAGACAGACGGCGTGCTGCGGGAGAAGCTGCGCAAGGTGCTGCTGCACGAGTTCCGGCATCATCTGGAATCGCTGGCGGGGGAGCACGACCTGGAGATCGAGGATGCGATTGAGATCTCGCAGTACAAATACAGGCGGCACGCGTTGGACGGGAAGCAGGCGTAATGTCGTTTCCTGTCACTATTTTGCCGTGACCCTGTACTGGGGAAATAGCCTGGAAAAGAGCTGCGGTTCTGTACTGCGGAAGAGTACTGGGGGAAGTACTGCGGCTCTGTACTGTGGAAAAGCCTTGACGGATATGGGAGTAAGAGATAGAATAGAAAAGATGAATTTTCGGAAGCGGACAAATGTTCGTGACAGGAAGACATCTGAGGAGAATGAAAACTGATTCTGGAGGAGATATTATGAAGCCATACAAAGAGATGACCCGTGAGGAGCTTTTGCAGGAGCAGGCTGTCCTGGAAGCAAGGTACCAGGAGGAAAAGGCAAAGGGACTGAAGCTTGATATGTCAAGGGGGAAACCGTCCAAAGCGCAGCTTGACCTGGCGAACGGCATGATGGATGTGCTTGGCAGCGATTCGGATATGAAGTGCGAGGCAGGCGTGGACTGCAGGAATTATGGTATTATGGATGGGATTCCGGAGGCGCGCAGGCTGCTTGCCGATATGTCTGAGGTGCCGGAGAAGGATATCCTGATCTATGGCAATTCCAGCCTGAACGTGATGTTTGATACAGTCGCGCGCGCGATGTCGATGGGCGTCTGCGGCCATACGCCATGGGGCAAGCTGGACAAGGTCAGATTCCTCTGCCCGGTGCCGGGCTATGACCGCCATTTCGGGATTACGGAATTTTTTGGGATAGAGATGATCAATGTCCCGCTGCTTAAGACCGGGCCGGATATGGATATGGTTGAGAGGCTTGTATCTGAGGATGCGTCAATCAAGGGGATCTGGTGCGTGCCGAAGTACTCGAACCCGACCGGCATCTCCTACTCGGATGAGACGGTGCTGCGGTTCGCGCATCTGAAGCCTGCCGCACCGGACTTCCGTATTTTCTGGGATAATGCTTACTCGATCCATCATCTCTATGATGACGACCAGGATGTGATCCTCGAGCTGCTGTCCGAGTGTGAGAAGGCCGGGAATCCAGACATGGTTTACAAATTTATTTCAACGTCAAAGGTCAGCTTCCCGGGCTCCGGCATTGCGGCGATGGCTGCCTCGGAGGCGAACCTGGCGGACGCGCGCCGCGCGATGTTCTATCAGACGATCGGCCATGACAAGCTGAACCAGCTCCGCCATGTGCGCTTTTTCAGGGATATGGACGGTGTGCGGGAGCATATGCGCAAGCACGCGGCGATCCTGCGCCCGAAATTTGAGGCGGTGCTCGACACGTTTGAGCGCGAGCTGGGTGGCCTCGGCATCGGGAGCTGGGTGAAGCCGAAGGGCGGATATTTCATTTCATTTGAGGCGTTGGACGGCTGTGCGAAGAAGATCGTCGCGAAGGCGAGGGAGGCCGGGGTGACACTGACCGGTGCGGGCGCGACCTTCCCGTATGGCAGGGATCCGAAGGACAGCAATATCCGTATTGCGCCGTCGTTCCCGACCCCGGAGGAGCTGGCGATGGCAGCGGAGATTTTTGTGCTGAGCGTGAAGCTCGTGAGCATTGAGAAGCTGCTGGCAGAATAATTCCTTTGATGCCGGAGGCCATCCATCAGGGAATACGGAGCTGATAAGCCGGGGCTTCCCTGCGGCGGCGATCCGGCATTACGGGTTTGCGTTCGAGGGAAAGAAGCTACTGATTGGATGATCCGGCACAATTTTGCTTGCCCTGCCTTTTGATATGGGATATAATGAGATAAATTGATACAGTCTGGCATCTGGCTGAGCTGTATCGTAAATTGGCTCGGCGGGATGTGGAGTAAAGGTCGGGGATCCGGGCGATGGATTTCCGGCTGAGTATACCTGCGACGGAAATGGGAGGAACAGGAAAGGCATGAAGCGTTGTATAATATGTGGTAATCTGGGAGACGACAGCAGCATTTATTGCCCGGCGTGCGGCAATCGGTTTCCGGATGATTCAGTGATGGATGCGGTGGGAGAGGAGACAGGTAACACGACAGACGCTGCGGCACAGGAAGTGCAGACAGAAGCGGCGCAGCAGAATGATTCCGTGCAGGAGTTGAAGGCCGTGGAAGCAGGGCAGGATCCAAAGGAGCCAGATGCAGCAGACGGGGAAAAATCGGTGAAGCGTTCTCAGGCAGAGGAGCAGGATAGGGCATCCAAAGAGAGTGCTCCGAGGCGGCAGGGTGCGCAGCCGTCCACTTCGGACCAGGCGCACAGGCCACGCCATGGCAGGGGCGGGCCGCAGATTTACGGGCAGAGCGGACTTCCGGCGGATGGCGGGACTACATATGCACAGGGAGCGATCCGCCGAGATATTTCCGGCGGTTCGGCGCAGAATCTGTCAGCATCGAGGACAGTCGGCATTCAGCGCAGTACGGTAGCTGCGCAGGGACAGCAGGCAGGGGTTCCGGGCAATGGCCGCCCGGTGAGGCAGCATACTGCGGGGAATGGACATCCTGCGAATGGACAGGCACAGGCAGCAGGCCGTCGCGGTGCGGAGGCAAACAGTGCGGTGAGACAGGCGAACGGCAGGACGAACCGTCCGATGCAGGGCGGTATACAGGAACAGCAGGGCGGCAGGCAAATGCGCCCGACACAGGGAAATATGCAGGGCCGGCCAAACGGACGCGGAGACCGTGCCCCGATGCAGGGGCCGCAGCCGGGCCGTCCGGTACAGGGCTACAGGCCGCAGGGCTTTGCCGGTGTGAAGATCCGGGAGACTGCGCGCGGTGCGCTGACATCTCCGATATTCCTTTTGCTCGTTTTACTGCATACTGTATTTCTCGGCGGATCTGTCGCAGCTATTTTTATGGGTCAGCTTAACTATTCCCAGGTGGCGAGGCTGCTCACAGGTTTTGAGCTTCCAGCGCAGCTTGGCAGCTACATGAACTCGGCGTTGACGCTGCTCACGAAGCTGGATTCCAGTGCTGTTGTCATCAATCTGATATTCTGCATTCCGGATTTGCTGTTCTGTGTTGGCCTCTGGCTTGTGTATGGCATGGCGAGGACGAAGGATGAAGAGATGGCAGGCGCCGGTTTCACCTTCATGAAGATTGTTGTGATCCTCAATATGATCAGGAGCTGCCTCGCGATGCTTTTTCTGCTGGTGCTTGTGGTTGCGCTCGTGATTTCAGCCTGGGTATCAGGCATGACAGATATGCTGATTGCATCCGTAGTTGTGCTTGTCCTTATCATAGTTGTCACGATGGCAGTGATTATGTACTATTTCTGTTACCTCGCGACGATCAGGACATGCCGCGTGAATGCTGTTACCGGTGGGCGTTACGGCAGGGTATCGCCGTATGTGGCGGTGATTCATATAATCGGCTCGCTGCTCTCGGTCGTCGGGATACTCTCCGGCATTGTCAATATGGAGATCGCCGGCATTGTAAAGTCAGTCGGGATGCTCGGGTGGATGCTGCTGTTCGGCGCGTGGATCTTTATGTACAAGAGCAGGATGGAGGGACTGTGAATAATAACGAATAAAGATATTCATAAATTTTATAAAGGAAAGCGGTGGAGCCTTTGGCTTCACCGCTTTTGTGGTGCGCAGGTGTGGTTACTATTTACAGTCCCTCCGCCCTGCAAGCCACAGACCGCCTTCTTCGAAGGCTATATGCCGC
>CAYRKA010000092.1:0-8928 GCA_964424785.1 uncultured Lachnospiraceae bacterium
TGCCGCCAAGGATCACGAGGCAGTCAAGGCGGAGCTTGTAATAATTCTGCTTCATCGCCTCAACCTTGTCCAGCCCCTTCTCATCCGGCTCACGCATCAGCTTGAACGGCTGCCTCGAGGAGCCGAGAATCGTGCCGCCCTTTGTCAGGATGCCGGAAAAATCCCTTGGGGTCAGCAGACGGTAATCGCCGTAAATCAGGCCCTTATAACCGTTCATAAAACCGTAAACCTCGAGTTCCTTCAGGTTGCTTGACAATCCCTTCACCACGCCGCGCATCGTCGCGTTCAATGCCTGGCAGTCACCGCCGCTCGTCAATAATCCTATCCGTTTCATCATATATCACGTCCCTTTCGCTTATTAGCAGAAGTGCTGTCACATCTGCCTGCCCTGCATACATACAGCCATATACAGGAAGCGGCTTCAGCCGTTCCCTTTTGCGTCTGCCGCCCTGTGTGCATAATAGAATGGCTGCACATACACTTAGAAACAGTATACCGCATTTTCCCGATCTCCACAACAAAATCTTGCAAAACATTCGCGGCAATTCAGCCGCAAAGCGCAAGATCCCGGCAGGATGTAACCGTAAAGATGTGGGCGTGTCTGAAAATTCTATACTGCCATCTGCAAAATACTAAGGAGCTGTCCCGAAACCTCCATGCGCTTTGAACGTACCACTCTACCGCGGACAAAAGCCCTCAAAGATAAACGCGTCATAGTACGGCCTGACCCGCTCAAGCTGCTCCTGCGAGCGCACCGTCCACGCTGCCGACGGGCAGCCGAATACCTTGCGGCAAATATTTTTGGAGACCGCCCTGCGGTCCCGCAGGTCATACGCGATGAAATCCGGCCTGCCAAGAAAATTCATCAGCAAATGCCGCACAAGAATCTGCTCCGGGCTGTAGTTCCCCTCCTGCCTCTGGAAATTCATCGAAAGCTGCCCCCGGAGAATCTCAGGCCGGTGCCACCGATACCACATCAGCGCCCACGGATGGAACGACTCGATACAGTACTCCCCGTCATACCGCGACAACAGCTCATCCGCCCGCTCACAGACCCTGTTGCTGAAATTCTTATATTTCAATTCTACAAGCAGCGGCACACGGCCATCCACGAGCTTCAGCACATCCGCAAAGAGCGGAATCCGCTCCTCCGTATCAAAAATACGGAACTGCTGCAGCTCCTCATAAGTATAATCGCTGACATAGCCTGCCGCACCGCAGACACGCTTCAGATTCATATCATGGAACACAACCACCTGCTCATCCCGCGTGAGCTGGATATCCAGCTCAATCCCAAATCCTGCTTCCACTGCCTTGCAAAACGCTGCCATCGTATTCTCCGGCACACCGGCCGCACGGTTATGCAGGCCACGGTGCGCATAAAACGCCCCCTTCATCCGCCCCGCCCTGCGGCGGAGGTTTGGCATCACCGCATACAGATAGGACGCGGCTGCTCCAATGACGAAACCTGTCCGTTCTTTCACATCAATCCCTCTTTCCGTTTACTATCGTACATCTGCCAGGAAACAGCTATCTCCCGCAGTACTTCTTATACTTCTTCCCGCTCCCGCACAGGCACGGATCATCCCTTCCTGCCTTCGGCTGAATCCTCCTGCAGGTCTTCATCCCGTCATACAGATATGCCGGTTCCTTTTTGTTTTTGTATGCTTTCCCGTAGGCACGCTCCATTGATGGTTCCTGTTGGAAACTCCGAATGCGGGGCTCTCGCGGTTGATATTCTGTTCATCATATTTATTACCGGCTCCTCCCTGTAAATATCGTGGCCCATCATCTTCTTTACTCTATCATCTCTTCCCTGAAATAGCAAGGCAACCCCCCGTCATATTGACGGAAGCCGCGGGCCTGCCCTCCCTCCGTCGGCATAACTATGCCGAAATGCGCTTCCTGCCCTATTTCCGGCTTGATTTCCCTATTTGGGGAGCCTATAATCATATTAACCAACATACCAGATGGCCGCTGCCTGCAGCCGCACAATCTGTTTCTGAAGTACACTGCTTCGCACGGCCGGGAGACCTGCTGCCCGCAGGAATGAATCAGGAGGTCTGTATTTTATGTCAATGGATGATTACAAAAAGGCTTATAAATCCGGGAAAAAGGACTACCAGAACCGTTTGCTGCACGGTGAGCGCCCTACGCTCCAGGTGCTTGACGATATCCTCCCGAACGAGGCGCTGACGCAGGTGCCGCTCGGGCTTGTCCAGATCCCGCTCGACCAGATCGCCGGGACACGGTACGAGGGCCGTAGCAATGCCTTTGCCGGAAATTATATGCCGATTCTTGATGAGACTACAGAATTTGCGCAGAAATGGAGCAGCCTGTCTACCGCGCATGAAAATGAGGGGATCCGGGATCCGATCAAGGCGTATGAATATATGAACAGATTTTATGTCGAGGAGGGCAATAAGCGTGTCAGTGTCATGAAGTATTTCGAGGCTGTCTCGATCCCCGGCACGGTGACGCGCATCCTGCCGAAGCGGACAGATGAGCCTGAGAACAGGATTTACTATGAATTCCTCGATTTCTACAGGCTTGCGAAGATCAATTATCTCTGGTTCTCGAAGGAGGGCAGCTTCGCGAAGCTCCAGAAAGCTGTCGGCAAGGGGCCGGATGAAGCCTGGACGGATGACGAGCTGCTTATCTTTAATTCCATATATACGCGCTTTTCGGCGGCTTACGAAGCGAACGGCGGAGATAAGCTGTCCATCACGGTCGGCGATGCGTTCCTCGCGTTCATCACACTGTATGACTACCGTGAGCTTGATGACCAGACGACAGACGATATCAAAACGCTCGTCGCGAAGAGCTGGGAGGAGTTCAGGATCCTCGAACAGCACGACGAGGTGGAGCTCAAGCTCGACCCGGCCAAAGAGAAGAAGAATGTCCTGAGCCGCCTGTTTACAACACCCCGCGCGAAGAAGCTGCAGATTGCTTTCCTCTATGCGAAGACCGCAGGCTCCTCGGCATGGACCTATGCCCATGAGCTTGGCCGTATGCACCTGGAGCAGACCTTCCCGGACGAGGTCAGCACGGTCGCCTACGACAATGTGACCGAGCAGAATATCGACGAATCCCTCAATTATGCCATCGACAGCGGCTGCAACATTGTTTTTACGACGACACCGCAGTTCGCACCGGCCAGCGTCAAGGCCGCAATCGACCATCCGGATGTCCGCATCCTGAACTGCTCGCTGAATACATCACACCGCTATATCCGTACATACTATACACGGATGCATGAAGCGAAGTTCCTGATGGGCGCTATCGCGGGCGCCATGGCGGAGAATAACCGATTGACATACATCGCGGACTATCCGGTATTCGGCAATATTGCCAACATCAATGCGTTCGCGCTCGGCGCCAAGATGATCAATCCGCGCGCCAGGGTTTATCTGGAGTGGTCCACGCTCAAGGACTGCGACATCAACGAGAACATCCGGCGCGTCGGTCCGTCCTGCATCTCCGGCAAGGATATGGTGATCCCGGAGGAGGCCTCGCGCTACTTTGGCATCTACCACATGGCCGGCGACCACCCGCACAATCTCGCGATGCCGCTGTGCCACTGGGGCAAATTTTATGAAAAGCTGATCCGCGCGATCATGGACGGCACATGGAAGTACGACGATACCTCCGCAAAGGCAATCAACTACTGGTGGGGTATGTCGTCGGGAGTCATCGATGTCATCTGCTCGCAGAATCTCCCGATCGGCACGAAGCGCCTTGTCGACCTTCTGAAAAAAACGATTACGGCAGGCGCGTTTAACCCGTTCTCGGGGATCATCTATTCCCAGACAGGGACGATCCGGAACGCCCCTGACTGCACGCTCTCCCCGGAGGAGATTGTCACGATGGACTGGCTCGCCGAGAATATCATCGGGACGATCCCGAATATGGAGGAGCTCAAGGATGAGGCCCAGCCTGTGCTGACACAGCAGGGCGTTCCCAGCGTGAAAGCGTGACACGCGGACGTCGGCAGGCTTGCAGGGCACTGTATATGTGCGGGGTTACTGCAGCGAAAGGATACTGAGATGCGGATATTAGTGATTGCGGATGAGGAATCCCCCTACCTGTGGGACCATTTTGAGCGGAACAAGCTGGAGGGCGTCGACCTGATCATCTCCTGCGGCGACCTGAACCCGAACTACCTGTCTTTTCTGGCGACATTCACATCCGCGCCGGTACTCTACGTCCATGGCAACCACGATGAGAAATACGAGCAAAAGCCGCCCGAGGGCTGCATCTGCATCGAGGATCAGATCTATCTGTTCCACGGCCTGCGGATCCTCGGCCTCGGCGGTTCGATGCGCTACCGCCCCGGTACGCACCAGTACACGGAGCGGGAGATGCGCAGACGTGTCAGGAAGCTGCGCTTCCAGCTTTTCCGGCGCAGGGGCTTTGACATCCTCGTCACGCACGCCCCCGCCTACCAGCTCGGGGATGGCCGTGACCTGCCGCACCAGGGATTCCGGACATTCAGGGAATTGATCGAAAAATACAGGCCGCGCTACTTCCTGCACGGCCATGTGCATATGACATACGGGCGCAATTACAAGCGCTATGACCGCTATCAGGATACGCAGATCATCAACGCTTACGAGCGCTTCATCTTTGACTATGAGGACAATGAGCCGAGTCCGCACAGGTTCGGCAAACAGCCGGACGATCCTCTGCCCGGCTGATTTCCCGGCGCGCCCGTAAATTGTGTTATCCTCATTTTCTGACCAATTATAACAATAATAGAAACGGACTTGCTGATTTATAATCTGAACATATAAAGTCAGCATTGAGAACACCAGTCTGCGTGAGCAGCTGGAGACACTGAGGCAGGAAGCCAGCAACATTTATTCCGTCACTTGCTGCCTGCTCATCAGCACATACGTGCCGACCATCCCGGCCACAATTGTCACTGCAGCAATCATAATCCACATATTTTCCGGCACAGCCCTGGCCGCCCCGAACACCGCACCGCCGATTCTGCCGAAAAACGAATTCGGCGCTTCCTCATATGCACTGTGCATCTGCGGCAGTCCGAGACACAGGAACAGCCACAAAACCCAGCCAAGCCAGAAGATTTTCCTGCCGAAGCGCATCAGCAGCGCACACCACAGCCCGCCCACAGCAATCACCACCAGCGCCCCGGGCATCCACCATCGCAGGACATACGGCGTGAGATCCGTCTCCATCTGAAGTGTTGGATACACAGCCCCGTACAGCCGTTTCTCTACAACAGACAACACCGCAGTCACAAGCATATCCACAAAAGCATTTACAGCCGCCGCTGCAAAGTACGACACGATAAACTGCCGTCTAGTGCAGCCCATCCCAATTTCTATATTAAAATACGCTTTCATGCTGCCAGCCATAATGATAAACAGATAGAGTGCCGCAATAAGCGAGCCTAAGATGGTCCCGGCCTGAAAGTACGAATTCACGGAAGAATCCAGCGTCGTAATCAGCCACAGAAGAAACATCCCGAATACGGTTCCCCCGGCAATCAGCACTTTATCGAGTACCCAATCGTCTCTCTGGATATGGAGCTGTCTTTTCATACTATTCCACATGATACTTCCTCCTTGTATAATATGTACCGACACGCGGCCGGCGCAAAAGGAAACAATGAAAGCCGTTTCCTGTAAATATGCCGATTCGCGTCTCCTCAAACGCGAATTTCTGTCCTGCGCATCGCCGCAATGGCAAACACACATGCCAGCACATACACCAGGATCCCACTCCCGGTCAGCAGGACAGGCCAGACAGCATTCCCTGCCAGTCTCTGTATCATCCCTAACATATCGCCGTCAGGCAGACCAAGTGTGATTCCGAACGCCATACCACAGGAAACATACAGGATAAACGCCAGAAAGACGCCAAGCCCTTTCCAGTGCATGATCACGACGCCCAGAACCATAGAAAACGACGCAACCAAAAAAATAACTCCCGCAAGCAACGGCATCAGGGTAAGGTATGTCCCGCCACCCGGAATCAATGCCCAGAAAGACGCCATGAATCCGACGATCCCCGCTGCTGTAGCCGCCTGTATCACAGCAATCCCTTCGATCGTCTCCCTGCGTGTCGCACTCAGAGAGACGATAACCGAATAGTAGATCTGGAACCACATGATGCCGAGTGTTCCGATCAGAATACATCCGACCATAAACGCATACAGCGGATAGAACTGAAAAGCATCGAGCAGCATCCTGCCAACTCCACCGCTGTAATCGCCGTCTCCGATCACATAGACTGCGAAGTAAAGGAGTCCGCCGCCAAGCGCAAGGCCTATATTCTGCAGACAGCGTTTTCCCCAAAAGCAAAATTTCACCATTCCCCTATTCATGCCGTTCCTCCTCCCCGCAAAGCGCTGCAAACAGCTTCTGGAGGCTGAGCCTCTGCACGGTCACATCATATCCGGCCGCAAGCCTCTGCCCCGGCTTCAACATCACCGTCACACCTTTGCTCCGCCCGAGATGCTCCTCCTGATGCTTCTCCAGCCCTGCCGTCGCCGCGTCGACATCCTCCTCACGGCCTGACACATGAATGCAGCGGTCCAGCAGCTCCTGAGTATTTTCCTTCAGATAGATCCTGCCCTGGTCGACGATGATGACCTCTTCAAAAATATCGGACGCCTCCTCGATGATATGCGTCGAGATGACGAACGTCCTGCCCGTCTCATGAAACTCCTCCACGAGCAGCCGGTAAAACTTCTCCCGCGCGACAATATCCAGCCCCGCAACCGGCTCATCGAGAAAAGTAAAATCCGCGCAGCTCGCAAACGCGACCACAATCGTCACCATCGAGAGCATCCCCTTCGACAGCTTTGCCATGTGCTTCTTCACATCGAGGCGGAACTCCTCCACGAGACGCTTCGCCATCTCCCGGTTCCAGTGCGGATAAAATACGGATGCAATCTGCAGATACTCCTTCACCTTCATCGCCGCTATTCCCTTCCCTGACACAGGATTCAGCTCCCGTGAAAAGCATAGATGTGACAGCGCCTGCGGATTCTCCCAAACCGTCTCCCCGTCCAGCGTCACCGTCCCCCTCGTCGCCAGATTCTGCGCGGACAGGATCGAGAGCAGCGTCGTCTTGCCCGCTCCGTTCCTGCCGATCAGCCCATATATCCTGCCAGACTCCAGCTCCAGGCTGACGTCCTTGAGCACGTCCACCGTGCCGTATGTCTTTGTAATTGCAGTCCCTGTTAATTTCATCTCTTATACCTCCGTTTCCCGATATCAGTGCACATTCCCGGTAATCTACACCTTACTTCCCTTCTATCATAGCAATCAGCTCTCTCTTCGTAATCCCGAGCCTTGCCGCTTCAGCCATCAGGCCTCTCACGTAATCATCGTAAAAATGCTCCCGGCGTCTCTCCATAATCTGCTGCTTCGCACCTGCCGCCACAAACATCCCAATCCCTCTTTTCTTGTACAAGACTCCCTCATCCACAAGCAGATTGACGCCCTTCGCGGCAGTCGCCGGATTGATCGCGTAAAGCTTCGCCAGTTCATTCGTGCTCGGCACGCGCTCCTCCTCCAGCAGAATGTCGCGGAGGATATCGTTCTCGATCATTTCCTTAATCTGAATGTATATGGATTTCTCCTGAGTCAAAATTTCATTCATGCAGCGTCACTTCCCCTCCTCCTGGTGTAAAATGGTTCATTGCCTATCTAGTTCATTACTTATGTAATTAACCATAGCACGCCGAAGTCGCTTTGTCAACAGCTTTTTTACGAACCACATATCAACTGGGCGCACCTACTATTCACAGACCCTCCGCCCTGCAAGCCACAGACTGCCTTCTTCGAAGGCTATATGCTGCTTCGTGGAGAGAATTGCCTCTTTTCCCTATAACCGCCGGAGACCGGGGATATCCCTGTCTCCGGCCTTCCCACTCCCCGCAGCCCATCACACGCTCAGCCTGCGCTCCATGATCCATCCCGTAACCAGATACATGGCCACAGTGACAACAAGCGCCGCACAAATGTATATACTGTAAGTCTGTGTCATACTGCCAAACTGCGGCAGCAGATCAAGGAGCCTGCCAATCGCAAAATTGAATACCATGAACAGCACAAAACTCACGAACCCGCTGAACCGCTTCCCAGCAAACACCGTCGCGGAGAGCACAATCGCGAGATCCGCCGTCATGATCGTCAGCAGCCACCCCGCAAGTGCCGTGAAAAACACAATCAGCACGTCCTGCGCGGCGATATTGATATCTAAGCGGATGGTGTCCAATATCTGCCCGATCAGGTCGAGGAATTCTTTCAATCCGCCGATATAAAGTATGCCGACTGTGATGTCGGCAGCCGCAACTGCCGCAAAAAACACTCCCGCAACGAAAATCGAGATCCCGTTCTCGATCACCTTCGCGCCGAGCACCTGAAAGCTGTTCTTCGGTGTCAGGAACAGCATATAGCTCTGCTTCGTATTCAAATCCTTCTGGAAAACGGTGAGGCTCTCAATCCCGATGTAGAAAATCCCGATCACCGCGCAGAACACCAGACCCATGGTTCCAATCGCGAGCAGGTTGTCCTTCTTCACGAAAACTCCGGCCAGATACACGATTTCAAGGATCCCTGTGATCCCCAGTAAAAGCAGCTTGGAAAACATTGTTTTCCGAAACTCATATTTCATCAGCTTCAGCATGGCTGTCCCTCCTGTATAATATGTATCGGCACGCGCAGCTTCGCTGCACCTGCCATGTCGTCGGGACGCATCTTTAGTATGCCGCTTCGCGTCATTGGCGTCCCTCCTGTATAATATGTACCGGCACGCGCAGCTTCGCCGCACCTGCCATGTCGTCGGGACGCATTTTAAGTATGCCGCTTCGCGTCATTGGCGTCCCTCCTGTATATTATGTACCGGCACGCGCAGCTTCGCCGCACCTGCCATGTCGTCGGGACGCATCTT
>CAYRKA010000093.1:0-8897 GCA_964424785.1 uncultured Lachnospiraceae bacterium
TAATAGTTTTTCGGTATATCGATCGGCAGGCCCTTTGAGAGATCACGGTGATACTCGCTGTCAAGCGTCACGCGGTCGTACTCGGGATGCCCCATAATAAAGATCTTGCGGCCGCCGTCCGCCATCGCGAGGAACAGCCCGGCTTCGTCGGATTCGGCGAGGATCGTGAGCTCCTTCACCTTGCGGATCTCCTCGATCGGCACTTCGGTATGGCGCGAGTGCGGCGCGAGGAACACATCGTCAAAGCCGCGCACGAGAGGTACCTTGCGGTTCAGGACGCGGTGCCAGAACAGGCCGAACATCTTGTGGCCGAGCAGCTTTTTCGGCAGGCCGTAATGATGATAGAGGCCGGCCTGCGCTGCCCAGCACAGATAGATCGTTGACGTCACATTTGTCTCGGACCAGTCCATGATCTGCGTAAGCTCCTGCCAGTAGTCGACCTCTTCGAACTCCATGAGCTCGACGGGCGCGCCCGTGATAATCAGGCCATCATAGTAATTTCGGCGGATTTCCCCGAACCCTACATAAAATTTATTCAGGTGGCTTGTCGACGTATTCTTTGATTCGTGGGAGCTGACCTTGACAAAGGTCACATCGATCTGCAGCGGCGTGTTCGACAGGGATCGCAGAAGCTGCAGCTCTGTCTCTTCCTTGAGCGGCATCAGGTTCAGAATCGCGATTCGGATCGGGCGGATATCCTGATGGACTGCCCGGCCTTCTTCAATCACAAAAATATTTTCACGTTCCAGAATCTCCCTTGCGGGCAGATCGCCCTGTACTTTAATCGGCATAATTGATCCTTCTTTCTGTAAAATACGACGCATAACCGCACAGTACATTTCCCGGTTACAGTGTGGCTCTGGCCGGGGCAAAGCCCGTCATATGGATATGGGAGGAACCGTATGCTGCCAATATCGCCGACGGGCTGCAGGATTCCTGTGCAGTCATTCATGCAAGCGCAAGGAAATCTTTCTCCGACAGAATCGGAATCCCGAGCTCCTTTGCCTTTTTATTTTTCGTTGAGGACGAGGCTGTATCGTTGTTGATCAGGTAATCCGTTTTCTTCGTGACAGAGCCCGTGACCTTGCCGCCCCGCTCCTCAATGAAAGCCTTTAGTTCATTCCGGTTCGCAAAGTGTGTCACGCTGCCGGTGACGACGAATGTTTTTCCTGTGAAAGTCTGCTCCGCCTGATTTTCCTGCGGCGGCACGACTGTAAGCTCGGCCAGCAGCTGGTCAAGCGCTGTGCTGTTGCCCGGCTGCGCAAAATAATCGACGACGGAGGCGGCGATCACTTCACCCAGGCCCTCGATTTCCGCAAGCTCCTCTGCGGTACTGCGGCGGATGCGGTCAAGGTCATAGCCGAAGAAACGGCAGATCAGCCGGGCGTTGGAGATGCCGATATTCGGGATCCCGAGGCTGTAGAGGAGCCTCGGCAGCGTCGTCTGCCGCGCCCGCGTGATACTATCCATCAGGTTCGCGAAGGACTTTTCCCCGAAGCCATCCATCTCCACAATCGCATCGCGATGCCGGTCGAGATGGAAGATATCCGCAAACGAGTGAATGAAGCCATGCCCGATGAATTTCTCCAGCGTGGCCTCCGAGAGGCCTTCGATATTCATTGCATCGCGGCTGACAAAGAGCGTGAAGGACTTGATCTTCTTCGCGCTGCATCTATTGTTCGTGCAGCAGAGCGTTTCGACGTCGTTGACGCTGCGGATCTTTGTCGGGCCGCCACATGCCGGGCAGAAATCCGGGATCTCCACATTGCCGCTGCCGGTCAGGTTCTCCGCAATCTGCGGGATGATCATATTCGCCTTGTAGACGGTGATCGTATCGCCGATCCCGAGGCGAAGCGCTTTCATGATGCTGAGATTGTGGACGCTCGCGCGGCTGACCGTCGTACCCTCGAGCTCGACCGGATCAAAGACTGCTATAGGATTGATCAGCCCCGTGCGCGACGGGCTCCACTCGATCTCGAGTAGCTTCGTCTCGCGCGTCTCATCCTGCCATTTGAACGCGATCGAGTCACGCGGAAATTTCGCGGTACGTCCCAGTGACCTGCCGTACGCGATATCGTCGTACGTCACCACAAGCCCGTCCGACGGCACATCATTGTGCACTATCTGTTCCGAAAACCATGCAACAGTCTCCGCGATATGCTCCGCGGAAACCTTTTTATATTCTACAACCTCAAAGCCCTGCGAACGAAGCCATTCAAACTGCGCGGCACGCGAATTCCCGAAGTTGATGCCGTCCGCGCGCACAAGCGCAAACGCGTAGAAATGTACGCCCCGGTTCGCCGTGATCTCATTGTTGAGCTGGCGCACGGAGCCGCTGCAGAGGTTGCGCGGATTTTTGTACCGGGCGTCAGCGTCCCCGATCTCATCGTTGATCTGTTCAAACCGGGAATAGGTGATGATCGCCTCTCCTCGCAGGATCAGCTCGCCCTGATAAGCGATCTGCAGCGGGATATTTTGGAAAACGCGTGCATTGCCTGTGATCACCTCACCGATCTCGCCATTGCCGCGTGTGACAGCCTTGGCAAGGCTGCCGCCCCGGTACGTCAGCACAACCGTCAGCCCATCCAGCTTCCACGAGACCAGGACCTCATGATCCCCGGCAAAGCTGACAAGATCCGCCGTCTCCTTCGTTTTATCAAGGGAGAGCATCGGCATTTCATGGCGCTCCTTCGGCAGGGACTCCAGGGACTCATACCCGACTGAGACAGTCGGGCTGCCCGTAAGTACGACGCCGGTCTCCTTCTCGAGACGTACAAGCTCGTCGTAGAGCGCGTCATACTCAAGATTGCTCATAAGCTCCCGGTCTTCCTGATAATATGCTTTTGACGCGGCACGGAGTGATGCAGTCAACTCCTTCATGCGCTGAATCTGGTCATTCATAGTCTGTTGCGCTTCCTTTCGTCTCACATACAATTCACATCTGGTAATATAACGGAATGTGCGCAGCACATTCCTATTTAAAAGGAATGTCCCGAATCCGTTGTCTTCCTTCGGGCGCCGGGGAAGCGGCAACTGTCCCCTGATTGCGGGAGGCGCGAAGCATCTCATTGAGCACGGCGAATTCCCTGCGCGATACGCTGCGGTATTCCCCGGGCGCCAGCCTCCCAAGCTCAATGTTCATGATACGGACGCGCACGAGCTTCGTCACCTTATAGTGAAAGCGTTCGCACATACGGCGGATCTGCCGGTTCAGGCCCTGCGTCAGGATGATGGAGAACCGGTTCTTCCCGGCAAGCCGGACGCGGCACGGCCGGGTCTTCTGGCCAAGCTCCGGCAGATAAACGCCCGCTGCCAGCTTCTTCAGAAACTCCGCCGTAACGTCATGGTCCACTGTCACAAGATATTCCTTTTCATGATAATTCCCGGCGCGCATGATTTTATTCAGGATGTCGCCATTGTTCGTCATCAGAAGCAGCCCCTCGGATTCCTTGTCAAGCCGCCCGACCGAGAATACGCGTTTGGGGTATTGGAGGACGTCGTAGATCGTCCGGTCGCCAAAGCGCGTGTCTGTCGTGCAGACAACGCCGCGCGGCTTGTTGACTGCAAGTAGTACCATTTCCTGTTCGCGCACGACGCTTTTCCCGTCGACGGCTACTTCCTGACCAGGAATAATTCTCATTCCTGTCACAGCGCATACGCCGTCAACCGTGACGCGGCCGCAAGCGATCAGGCGGTCCGCATCACGCCTCGAGCAGTAGCCTGCATCGCTCAGATACTTGTTCAGCCGCAGCTCCCCGGCGAGTATTTCCTTTTTAAACCCCTGCTCCATAACTTCCCCTGATCCTTCGGAAATGTTTTTTCCATTTTATTCTATCAGCTGTGAAAAAGCAAGGAACATTTTTGCCGCAGGCGGATAGGGTTGATGAATCGTTGCTGTTCACGCATCACGCGAACCCCAGGGCCAGTTGATAAAAATGTAAAAAGGGTATTGATATATGGAATAAAACAGGCTTACAATACAGGCATGGCGTTTCTAGATCAAAAAGTCCTGCGGTTTTATAGTAAACGACATAAATAATGCCGTTTACCATAATGGATGCACACGGCCGCATGAAGGGAACAGCCGCCTTTGACGGCATACGGCCGGATTGGATAGGGGAGTTTACCGACCCTATCCGCCCGCGCGCGCAAAAAGAAACGACAAAAGTCGTTACCTATATATAGAAAGAGAGGCATGGGATGGGAAGAGAAAATAATTTGCCGGGAATGCTGAAATTGCACATAGCTGTTTTCCTGGCAATAGCGGTATCCATAGCGTCCGGCCATATGGCGTCTGCCGATGACAGCGCTACGGGGATCATGACAGACGCATACGGCCAGACAGAAGCCGGAAGTATGTCGGATATGACGGATGCCGATGTGGTGTTATCCCCGGATATATATAGCTATGACGGTTCCGCCAAAACGCCTGATGTATCAGTGGCGCTAAATGGAATCCAACTGGTCAGGGGGACGGATTTTTCAGTTGAATACAAAGACAATACGGATGCCGGCTCAGGGTCTGTAATCATTTCAGGAACCGGGAACTACACAGGAACCATTTCTTCCGTTTTTACCATTAATGCGGTTGACATTGGCAGCTGCACGGTAAGACCGATTGCAGTGCAGGTCTATACGGGAGGTGAGCTGAGGCCTGGCGTGGATATAAGATATGGTTCAAAAATACTGGCTGCAGGGACAGACTATCACGCCTCATATTCAAATAACATAGAAGTGGGGATTGCATCTGTTACGATTACCGGAAAGGGCAATTTCACCGGGGAGCTTGTCCTGAACTTTACGATTGGGACTGTAGGGGCGGACAAAAGCGGGGCTGCGGGGATATTGCCGGCAGTTGGCACGGTTGTGGGAGATACCGCATCGAATGCGCAGTACAAAGTCACAAAGACGGGGGACCCCGGGACTGCAGAAGTGGCATACGTTGCCCCGCTCAGGAAGAACAGCGCAACAGCATCCATCCCGAAAATGGTGGCTGTGAATGGCGTTGCCTGCAAGGTGACTTCAATTGCGGCAAATGCATTCAAAAACAACAGGAAGCTGAAAAAAGTGACAATCGGGAGTTATGTTGCGGCGATTGGGAGGGATGCATTTTACGGCTGCACGAAGCTGACGTCTGTTACGCTCGGCGCAAATGTGACGGCAATTAAGGCCGGGGCGTTCCGTAAGTGCACTGCGCTCACGAAAATCACAATACCGGCAAAGGTGAAAAGGATCGGGGAATACGCATTTTACGGATGCAAAAAGCTGAAAACCATCACAATCAAGACCAGGATGCTCACAGCAAAGACCGTTGGCAGCAAGGCGTTCGGCGGGACAAACTCAAAGGCGGCGTTCAAGGTTCCTGCCGCAAAACAGGCGAAATACAAAAAACTCCTCCAGGCAAGAGGAGCGGGCAAAAAGGCGAGCATTAAAAAGATATCCAAATGACGGGGTGGCGGCAAGGGCATCCCTTATGCGGTTACCATGAAGCCCGGGAACCCTTAAAAAGCACGTAAACAGGGCAAAAAAAAGCGGATAACGGGAATCGAACCCGCCTATCCAGCTTGGGAAGCTGGTGTTCTACCAATGAACTATATCCGCATATCTGGCATTATACATGGTTAAGGGGATTTTTGCAAGTGTTTTTTCGGATTTTTCGGATTGGATTTGTGGATGGATTTTTGGATTTTTGGGAAAATCTCCCGCTGAAATTAAGCGTGAGGTGACGTCATAAACGGATATCCCCCTGCATATATTGGATTAGGATATGCAGGGGGTCTTTTCATGGGAAAATTTGATTTATACAAAGATATTCAGACGAGAACCGGCGGGGAGATCTATGTTGGTATTGTCGGCCCTGTACGGACCGGGAAATCGACCTTTGTGAGAAAATTCGTGGAGTACCTCGTGCTGCCCGGGCTGGAGGACAAGGAACGGATAATGGCTTCCGATGAGATGCCGGCGAGCGCTTCCGGCCGGATGGTCACGACAGTGGAACCGAAATTTGTCCCGGGGAAAGGGGCACAGATTGAGGTTGGCGACGGAACCATGATGAAGGTGCGCCTCGTTGACTGTGTCGGCTTTCCTGTGCCGGGCGCAGAGGGGATGGAGGAAAACGGTGTCGTCCGTATGGTCAGGACGCCGTGGCAGGAGCAGCCGCTGCCGTTCCCGGAGGCTGCGAGGATCGGAACAAGAAAGGTGATACGTGACCATGCAACGATCGGGATTGTTGTGACAACGGATGGCAGCTTCGGTGACCTGGCGCGCGCAGACTTTCTTGACGCGGAGCGAGAAGCGGTCGCAGAGCTTCAGAAGCTTGGAAAACCGTTTCTTGTCATCGTCAATTCGGCAAAGCCATACGGCGAGGAGGCAAAGAATACAGGGGAGTACCTGAAGACAGCTTACGGCGTCTCACCGCTCATCCTGAACTGTGATCAGCTCGGCCCGAACGAGATCCATATGATTTTTGAACAGTTCCTTCTGGAATTCCCGCTCACGAGGGTTGTTTTCCAGATTCCGAAGTGGGTTGAAACACTTGAAAATTCCCACTGGCTGAAGCAGGATCTGTTCAACACGGTCAGAGCCGTGATGCCAAAGCTGTCTACAGTGCGTGATGTATACGGCGGGATGCCTGAGCTTGAGAGCAGATACATAAAGAGAACGAAGGTCGAGCATATCGACCTGTCGGACGGCAGCGCCGAGGTGGCTGTCTCGATGCCGGATCCGCTTTATTATGAGATTCTGAGCGAAATGACCGGGACGAATATCCGCAGCGAGTACCAGCTCATTTCGATTGTGCGCGAGATGTCAAAACTCAAAAAGGAGTACGATTCCGTCACATCCGCGATCAGCTCCGTACGGCAGACCGGCTATGGCGTAATTGTCCCGCGCAGCGATGAGATCCGTATGGAAGAACCGGCCGTGATCCGTCAGGGGAACCGTTACGGTGTCAGGATCCGCGCCATCTCTCCGTCTATCCATCTGATCCGTGCAGATATCGAGACTGAGATTGCACCGATTGTCGGCAGTGAGTCCCAGGCGGAGGATCTGATCAATTATATGAAGGAGAACAGCCGGTCGGAGGAAGGCATGGCGAACACGCTGATCTTTGGCAAGTCCGTAGACCAGATGGTCGAAGAGGGGATCCGGTCGAAGCTCGCCTCGATTGGGGAAGAGAGCCGGCAGAAGCTGCAGGACACAATGAAACGGATCGTCAATGAATCCAGAGGGAAAATTGTGTGTATTATCATTTGAACCCGGCACAGATCCTCAAAGCCCGAAACGGCCCGCGCCTGTCAAATATCATATGAATTCACCGTCAGCCGGGCCTGCTGGCAGTTGCCGGGCTCCTTAGTGATATACCCGCTCACGCAATAAATTACTAATGATTGTTCATTTTGCTGTCATAATTTACAACATATCCGCATATGATGCAGTATAGATCGTCATTTTTTCTTAAGAATTATAGTTGACAAACGCTATAATGCGGCTTATAATATGAACAAAATGTTACGAAATCTTAATAATTCATTTCGCAATAACGAACAAAGGAGAGAAATCAGATTTATGTCTTTGCAATACCAGAACAGAAAAAGATTTTTTCTAGCAGGTATACTCTTTATGATGATGTTCTTTTCCGTCACTGCCTATGCACAGGCGGGCTGGAGCGGACAAGCAGGAGAGAGGACATATACCACTGCGTCAGGACAGCTCCAGAAAAATAAATGGTTTAAGAAAAACGGCCGGGTATATTATGCCGGTGAGGATGGCTGTATTTATTCAGACGGTATTTACGAGATCGAGGGTGATTCCTATTATTTCAACAAGAAAGGGATCCGTTTGACCGGTAAGCGCTCGGCCAATGGGAATACATACTATTTCAGCAAGAAGACCGGATGCATGCAGAAAAATAAATGGGTCAAGATAAGCGGCAAATATTATTACTGCGGCGAGGATGGCGCGTTCCTGAAAAGCACCTGGGTCGGCAGATATTATGTCGGCAAGAAGGGCTACCGTCTTAAGAGCCGCTGGCAGGGCAGCCGTTACCTGGCATCGAATGGCAAGGCGGCCATCGGGCTTAAGAAGATCAATGGGGATTACTACTACTTTGACGAAGAGACCTATGACAAAGTTACGGATGAAGTGCTCACGGTTAACGGCAAGACGTATCAGTTCGACAGCGAGGGCAAGGGTACGGAGGTTACCGATAACGGCGCACCGAAAGCAAGTGTTGCGGTAGAGCAGACGTACTATACCGATCCGCTCGTCGACGACGAGGAGCTCCTCGCCGCGATTATTTACTGTGAGGCGGGCAACCAGGGCTATACCGGGCAGCTTGCGGTCGGGCTTGTTATCTTCAACCGTATGAATGATAAAGGTTTCCCTTCAAAGCTCCGTGAAGTTGTTTACCAGTTGAACCAGTTTACACCGGCACGCAATGGCGCCCTGACGAAAGCCCTGACGGAGAACCGGGCGACAAGTACCTGCCATAAAGCTGCATCGGTTGTAGTCAGTATGCTTAAAGCATACGAGGAAGATACCCCCGTTTATATTGACGCCGAGGACGGAGAAGAGGTTTTCCCGTATCTGTTCTTTATGACGAACGCAGCTTTTTCGAGATACAACCTTTCGACTGAGTACAAGCAGATCGGGGCGCATGTGTTCTTCCGGTCGTGGAAATAAGCTGGTGTTGATATGGTTTTGTGAATCATACAGAAGCAAATCGGGAAGAACCGGGATAGCTTCTGATGATATTGAATGTGAATGACTGTGTACAGCAGTTTCCGGCTATGTCGGTTGTCATGCGTGGTATGGCAATAGATAGCCGGAAGCTGCTGTTTTTTTCTTTACATAGAGTAAGCTTCGTCTCCTGAGACATAAAACGCTGCGCGCGGATC
>CAYRKA010000094.1:0-8674 GCA_964424785.1 uncultured Lachnospiraceae bacterium
CGAAAAGGAATTCCGGCGGCACAGGTGATCTGAGCAGTGCAGGGGATCCGGACGGCGCAGATACCCCCGCACGCTTTGAAAATAACAAAACCGCCTCCATTGGGATCGAGAATCTCCGGACAGTCCTGGAACGCTACCGTACACGGAACCAGCTCCGGGAGATCCCCGCGTATGTGTTACGAAATGATGTGCTGTGAGTCGGCGCAGAGGCTGTCTTTATACGCACAGGGCGCCTTACTTGCCTCTGCGCGACCGTGCCCTGGATCTCTTCTTCCTGGATGTTTTCCTGGCTTTCTCCGCCCTGTCTTTTTCTGTCCTGTCTTTCTCATTTCCTGCCGGCTCCTCCGGCCCCTGCTCCCCCGGTTCGTAAATTGCGAGGAGCTGATTGCCCTCGCCGCTGATGTGGATCTGCGGGATGCTGCTGATATAGTTCTTCAGCTGCGAATATCCGTAATCGCGCACACGGAAATCCTGGAAATGCGAGTGCAGCCTCTGGCCAAGCATACCGAGCGAAACGCCCTGCGCCTCGCCCTTTTTCACTTCCTCAACAATATAATTCTCGATGCTCTCCCGCTGGTTCGGATCATCGTAAAACGTCACGACCATGCGCGTCCCCTTACGGATCACCTGCAGCTTCTGGAACGTCTCCAAAAACTTGTACAGCATACTGTACCCGTAAACACGCACGTCAAAGTCCGGATATAGCTTGACGAGACGGCTGCCGACCTCCCCGAGCTCCGTCTCCCTGCCGTTGTTCTCATTTTCCGTAATAATCTTGATCACGGCCTCCTCGATCTGTGTGCGGGTCACGCCCTGCTGCGCCGCGGAATCAGCCTGTACACGCTGCTGCGCCTTCTCCGACGCGGCCTTTACCTCAGAGCCCTCCTCCTCAAGCAGCAGCTCAAGGATCGTAAAAATATTGCACGCCTGGCGGAACGCGGTCGGCGTCTTCTCCTCGCCCATCCCAATCACGTTCTGGCCGCTCTCGCGCAGCCTGCTCGCAAGGCGTGTGAAATCACTGTCGCTCGAGACGAGGCAGAAGCCGTCGACCTTGCCTGTGTACAGAATGTCCATCGCGTCAATAATCATAGCCGAATCCGTCGCGTTCTTCCCCTGCGTATAGCTGTACTGCTGGATCGGGCTGATCGAATTCTCGAGCAGAACCTCCTTCCAGCTCGCGTTCTGCGTGCTTGTCCAGTCCCCGTAGATCCGCTTGTACGTCACGTTTCCATATTTGGAAAGCTCATCCAGCACCGGCTTGATATACTTTGCGGATACATTGTCCGCGTCAATTAAAAGCGCATATCTGCTCTCATTTTCTTTCATGTCAAGGTTGCTCCTTTCCTGCGGGCAATACGCCCTCGCAGTTAAATAGCGGGATAAAACTCTCTTCTGCCGTCCCGCCCTCCTGATAAAACCCCTGCTCCACGCCGATCTCCTCCGCAAAGCTCAGAAGGCGCGCGTACTCGCGCTTCGTGACGCGGCGGCACAGGAGCGGGTCGACGCGCGGGGACGTATTCTCCGGTATCCGCTGCCCGGGGATGCCCGCGTCCTCCCGCTCCGGCTGCCCAATAGCGGCCGCATTCTCCGCGTACTCCCCGACCGGCGTGTACTGGTTCATCATACTGATATAAATCCGTTCCCCGTATGCCTCCTGCAAATACCGCACCACCCGCTTTGCTTCACGCACATGCCCCGGCAGCAGCAGATGGCGCACGATCACGCCCGAGGTCATCATTCCTTCCTTATTAAAATGCGGCTGCGGCTGCTGCCGTACCATCTCCCGGACCGCCGCCTTCGCCACGTCCGGGTAATCCGCCGCATGGGAGTAACGCCTCGCCAGCTCCGGATCCATATATTTGAAATCCGGCAGGTAAATATCCACCAGGCCCTCCAGCAGGCGTAATGCCTCCACTCTCTCATACCCGCTGCTGTTGTAGACAACCGGAACCGAAAGCCCCTGTGCACGGGCAGCACGCAGCGCATTGCATACCTGCGGCACGTAATGCCCGGCAGTCACGAGGTTGATATTCGCAGCTCCCTTGCCCTGCAGCTCCAGGAAGATCTCCGCCAGCCGTCCCTGCGCAATCTCAACACCGCTCTCTCCCCGCGAGATCGCCCGGTTCTGGCAATACACACAGCCAAGGGAACAGCCCGAGAAAAAGACAGCCCCCGACCCGCAGCAGCCTGAGATACATGGCTCCTCCCACATATGCAGCGCGGCCCGCGCCACCTTAAGCGTGGCTGCAACATGGCACCGTCCCCGCTGTCCCGCCGCACGGTTGGCGCCGCAGGCACGCGGGCATAATATGCACGATGTCATAATATCCATATCCAACCTGTTTCTTCCTCCACTTCACATCTGCCGCTTTCTCCGTTCCGGCAGCTGCGACAGTATGATCGCGCCAAACATCAGCACGCATCCTGACAGCTCCCGCACACTGAACCAGATTCTGGCGCCGACATGCTTTTTCAGGAAAATCCCGCCGATCAGGCAGCGTACACAGTTGAACGTAAATGCCCCCACGTAATCCATGCCGACACTCTGCGCAACAAAAGCGACGCCCCAGATCAGTGCCGTCAGGAACAGGCAAAATTCCCTGTGCCACAAAAATCACAGCCCGAGCTCACGTCCGTCAAGCGCCGCGTAGCTCAGGACGGCGCCGCGGTAAACCAGCTTCAGCGAGAAGAACGGCGCATCCTCGTCAAGGAGTCGCAGGAAGATCCTGTCCCCCTCCCAGAGATTCAGCCGCGTCAGCTCATGCTTCGGGACCCACTCAAGCACACCCTCATCGCAGTCCGCAAGCTCCCCCTCAAAGCCGTCCGCCGTATACAGGCACATATACTCCCGGTCAACGCCCTCCAGCTCGAACGTCACAATCCCGCGGAAGCGCCAGGATGTGAGCGTCAGCCCTGTCTCCTCCTTCGCCTCGCGGAGCAGGCATTCCTCCGGACTCTCTCCGGCCTCAAAGTGGCCGCCGATCCCGATCCATTTGTCCTGATTGACGTCATTTTTCTTATTGACGCGGTGCAGCATCAGGTATTTGCCGTCCTGCTCGATATAGCACAGCGTCGTGAGCGGTGACTTCATGACAACCCGCCTCCCCTCGCCCCGGCATCCTGCGCGCCCGCCCCGTCCGTTTCCTCCAGCGCAAACTGGATCCGGCAGAGCCGCCTGCCTGACTCCGTGCGGAAGATCTTGCGGTACGCGTTGTAGATCGTCTTGCGGCTCAGCTCCCCTTCATATAAATTCACCAGGAAATCCGCTTCCACCAGAATCTGGTAATCCGCCCCGTCGATCTGCGTGTATGTGTGGTGATGCCCTACGAGATAGCTGACGCGCGTGATCACCTCCTGGGGATAGCCCACCGCAGCCAGCATCTTTTCCGCCTCGGCCGGGCCCTCCTGCTCCTGCAGCCTGCCCTCGCTGCTCCCGTATTTTTCCTCCGCCGGTTTAATCCCGATGTCATGCACCAGTGCGGCAGCGCCGAGAATCTCCATTTCCTTCTCAGAGAGCCCTTCCTCCACACCGATCATCAGAGAGAACTCATATACCTTTAAAAAATGCTGTATCCTTGACGGATCACCTGTAAAGTAAACGGCCATCCGCCGCCGAAGCTCCTGTTCCTTCGTCAATTCCCGTACCTCCTGTCGGCTGTAAATCCGACCGCACACGGGCACCGGCGCACAGCCCCTGCCCTGTGCTGCCCGCCCGCACAATAAATCGCCACTAGATCCCTGCCCTTACGGAGCGCCTGCTCCTCCGGCCGCGCTCTCCCGCAGTATGCGGCTGCGCCCCAGCAAATACCCGCGCGTATTGCGCTCCGGGAACTCCAGCACCTCTGCAAGCAGCTTCTGCAGTAGCTCTCCGACCGCCGGCCCCGGCTCCATGCCGTCAGCAAGCAGATCCTTCCCGGTCAGCGACATCTCCCTCAGGGAAAGACAGTCGTTGTGAAGCTGTACATCCCGCCAGATGTGCTCGACCTCCTTCAGGTAATCAAGCTTCCGGGGAATCACATCCGGATGGTGCGCCATGATATCCGAACGTTTGACCAGAAGGAACGAATCGAACAGCTCCGGCCCCATCTGATACGCGCAGAACCGCACGTCCCTGCCGGTAAGCAGCGGGTACCAGGAATGGTTGCGCACCAGGTTGCACACCGTATCGACTGTCCCATTGTCAAATCTGAGCCGTTTCATGATCCTGCGCGCAATCACCTCGCTGTGCGCAGCGTGGCCGCGGAAATGATCCCTGCCGTCCTCATCAGTCGTGAACACCTCCGGCTTCCCCATATCGTGGAACAGCATCGTCAGGCGGAGCATACGCTGCGGCGGGCAGTTCTGCAGCGCCACCAGCGTGTGCTCACCCGTCGTATATATGTGATGCGGATTGTTCTGGCGCTGCACCATAATCCGGTCAAACTCCGGCATAATCACCGTCGTAATCCCGCACTCATACGCCAGCCGGAACCAGTGCGGCCGCGGCGACATCAGCAGCTTCACCAGCTCAGCCTGGATCCGCTCCGCGCTGACACGGTCCAGCGCATCCGCCATCTCCCGAATCGCTGCTTTTACATCATCGGCAAGCGAAAAGCCGAGCTGCGCCGCGAAACGTACGGCCCGCAGCATACGCAGCGCGTCCTCCGAAAACCGCTCCCGCGCGTCGCCGACACAGCGGATCACGCCGTTTTTCAGGTCATCCATTCCGTCGAACTCATCCACAAGCCCCGTCCCCGGTGCGTACGCCATCGCATTGATCGTAAAGTCGCGCCGCCTCAAATCCTCGTAAAGGCTTTTTGTAAATGTAACCTCCTTCGGATGGCGGCAGTCCTCATAAACGCCGTCAATCCGATACGTCGTCACCTCAAAGCCGTCCCCGCCGTCCCTCACAGTCACTGTCCCGTGCTGGATCCCGGTATCAGCCGTTTTCGGAAACAACATTTTGACCTGTTCGGGGGAAGCCGAAGTCGTAATATCCCAGTCTCCCGGCGTACGTCCCAGGGCCGAGTCACGGACGCAGCCGCCGACCACATACGCTTCATACCCGTTATCGTACAGAACCCGCAGGATCCGTTCTGCTTTTTCGGGAATTTCGATATAAGCCATTCTCCTTTTCCTTCCCTGCCATACTCCATTTCACTTCACGCATCTACAGCCCGCCTCCCGGTGTATCGCATGAATCCGCTGGCTTTTCGTAACTGTTCCGTACTTTCCTGTTACCTCTTTTCCAGGTTTTACAGGGAACGGCATTTTTGATGTCGCCCCCTGGTAATCATATCACAGCCGACTTTCCATGAAAAGCCAAAAGTGAAAAATCTGTGTTTTTATAAAAATACCGTTTACAGTTTTCGATTAAAATGTTATATTTTTATTGCTGATTTATGAACGAAAGGAAATATTTTTTATGAAGAAAAGAAGCGTTATTTTTTTACTTGGGCTGGCTGCCGCAACGGCTCTTTCAGCCTGCAGCAGTAATGATTCCGCCGATACCGGGCAACAGACCGTTGCGCAGGATACCGAGCTGACAATGGACGACTCGGATGACGGCGATACGGGCGGGGCCGATCCGGATACGGAAGCCGAGACTGACGCCGCGCTTGAGCCGATCACCCCGTCCGACTATCTGGTCAGCGATGCGGACCAGTACATCACGGTCGGCAAGCTCGAGGGGCTTGAGGCTACCCAGTACACATATGAGATTACCGACGATATGGTGCAGGAACGTATCCAGAGCGACCTTGACGCCTACAGTGAGGAGCAGGAGGTAGACCGTGCCTCCCAGGACGGCGATATCGTACTTGCCGATGTCACCGCAGCCGTCCAGGGGGATGAAGACTCTGCATATACAGAGAGTACCTACTATGTGATCGGCGAGGAAGAAAACGGGCCGGAATTCG
This sequence comes from uncultured Lachnospiraceae bacterium, assembly GCA_964424785.1. Lineage (GTDB taxonomy): Bacteria > Bacillota > Clostridia > Lachnospirales > Lachnospiraceae > Choladousia. The sequence goes on from CAYRKA010000094.1 coordinate 5,898, forward strand.
ACGCACAGCTCACAGGCGTCTCCGCCGGGGACCAGAAATCCTTCACCATCACCTTCGGCGATGAGACCATCATGGATGAATGGGTCGGTCAGACCGTTGACTTTGATATTGAAGTGACAGGCGTCGAAGAGCTCATCACACCTGATTTCGATGATGAGTTTGTCAACGAATACACGGATTACTCGACGACGGAGGAATACGAGGCCGCAGTGCGCGAGGAGCTTGGGACCGAGTATCAGGACATCAGCTACTCAGACGTGACGGAGGAGCTGCTCCAGGATGTGCTTGACGATTCCGTTATCTCCGGTTATCCGGACGAGCTCTATGACGCCAGCAAGGAGGAGGTGCTTTCCTTCTATGCCGCTTTCGCCGGGACAACGGAGGAGGACGAGATCTACGATATGTTCGGGATCACAGCCGAAGACATCGAGCCGGATATACTCGACACTGTTTACCGCCGCCTCCTCGTCAGCGCAGTCAGCGCCTCGCACAATATCGAGGTCACAGAAGACGAATATGTCTCCTACGTTGGGCAGTACGCCTCCGAGTACGGCTACGATTCCCCCGCGGACTTTGAAGCTGACTACACGCGCGAGACGCTCGTATGGTCCCTCTATGAGTCCAAGGTGCTCGATTACCTGTACCAGTCCGCTGACATCACCGAAGCGCCTTATGAGGAAGCCTACAGCGAAGACGAAGAGCTGTCCGGCGAGGAAGATTCCTCTGAGGACGGGGAGCCCGCTGACGAAGAGACAGGGGACACGGGAGCCGGCACTGAGGCATCCGCAGGATAAGGGAAGCCTGTCCATTCCATCCCTGATCACAATCGGATAGGGTCGATAAATCTCCCCTATCCGATTGCACACGCTCCTGCGAAATAAATGTCATTTTTTGCGCAGAATGTGAAACAGAACTGTAGCTATTACTTGATATAATAGGGAAGGTAATCATGCTGCAGATCAAAAAACAAACTGCCGCAGCCAATGAGGCAACTGTGGCAAAAGAGCAAAAGAAAGGAGCGTCTTATGAGGAACGTATTAAAAAAACTGACGGCATTCATGCTCGCTGTGGTCGTCACGTGCGCCTGCATACCGGTGATTCCTGCTTCGGCAGCTACCTATGCTGATTTTAAAGTAGGACAGACGCTGATCGTGACAGCGCCCGACGGCGTGAATATGCACAGTTCCAAAGAGGTATTAACCACCAACAAACTTGCAACGCTGGGTCGGGGCACCCATCTGTATGTCAATGAGATCGATTCGACAGGCTGGATGTACGTTACCAGTGGCGGACACACCGGCTGGGTACAAGCGACAACTGATGGATGGTTCGAAGAATACACGGTTGCTTCCGATGAGACCGTAACCGCCTATTCGGAGAGTATGCAGGCCAAGGTTCTGGCGAGTGCGCTGAATGTACATGAAAAGCCTGTTAAGCTCAGCAGCAATGTCCTCGACGACCTGTATAAAGGGCAGGTAGTGGACGCTGTCGGTTACACCAGTACCGGCTGGGTTAAGGTGAGCTATTACAGAGGCACCAACAAGATCGTGGGCTATGTAGCTTCAGAGTTGGTGAGTGTATTCAAGAAGACCACCACAGAAGTAATGGAGAGTTTTGAGACGATTTCCGGATACAGCGCGGTAGTTAAGACATCCGCCAGCCCCCTGAACGTGCATTGTTCTCCGAGCACATCCGCTGACGTGATCACGACCTTATCCCCTGGGACAGTAGTGAATATCCTGGCTCAGTCCAATAGCTGGTATAGGATCTCCCTGAATGTAGGCGGATATATACGCACCGGTTATATTTACAGAGCCTATACGACAAAGACGGATGCCATGAGCAACCTGAAGCTCAGCGCCACCAAGAAGACAATCAAGGTAGGCAAGAAGTTCCGCTTACTGGTGCGCGGCAACACAGGCATGGAACTGACATGCACCTGGAAGTCAAACAAAAAGAGTGTCGCTACAGTCAGCAAGACCGGCTATGTCAAAGGCAAAAAGGCCGGGACGGCAAAGATCACATGCACCATCAAGGTGGGCAATCGGACGAAGAAGCTGACCTGCAAGGTAAAGGTAAAGGAGAAGTAAGGCTTTCGGAAAATCCGGCAACCGAGTGTGGACGGCATTTCATGCTGTCCACACTTTTTTATGCGCACTGGGCGGCAGCGGCGCAATCTTTCAAAAGTTTTCGATCATTTTGCTTGACAGCACATTAGTTTGTGCTATAATGGATTTGCAAAAAGATTGACAGGTTAATATATTTCACTAGCTTTTATAGATTATGAAATAGATAGATACCTTTATAGTCTATAAAAACTAGTGAAATTTTTCCGTGTCATATGCAAATCAGTTAGGAGGTACCAATAATGAATAAGGGTACGGTAAAATGGTTCAATGCAGAAAAAGGTTATGGTTTCATCACAGGCGAGAATGGTTCTGATGTATTCGTACATTTCTCTGCAATCCAGGGCGAGGGCTTCAAGACTCTCGAAGAAGGACAGGCAGTTTCTTATGATTTAACGGAGGGCGCTCGCGGGATGCAGGCTGCCAACGTTGTAAAGCTCTAAGAATCACAGATGTCACAACGAAACGGACTGCCGCAGGATATTGCGGCAGTCCGTTTTTATGCGCAGGCTCGCAAGAGGTATTTTGCTGCTTACGCAGCATACGAGCCGCGCAGGCGGATAGGGTCGGTAAACTCCCCTATCCGATAGCAGGCCCGCAAGAGGTATTTTGCTGCTTACGCAGCATACGAGCCGCGCAGGCGGATAGGGT
>CAYRKA010000095.1:0-8539 GCA_964424785.1 uncultured Lachnospiraceae bacterium
TTAAGACATCGCCCTTTCACGGCGGTAACACGGGTTCGATTCCCGTAGGAGTCATCCAATAAAATATCCGGCGCCATAGCCAAGCGGTAAGGCAAAGGTCTGCAACACCTCTATCACCAGTTCGATTCTGGTTGGCGCCTCTCAGGAAGCCTCAAAGCATAGTGTCTTTGAGGCTTTTCACATTTCGGAATTCTTATTCATCCTCATCATAGCTGGTGTTGTGTACTGATCAAGGGGATCATGATCCATCTGCGGGATTTTCATACATGAGAAAAGGGAATGGATGACATTTCATTTTGTATCTTTACGAATGGAATTGCCTTTTATATAATAAAACTTATAAAAAGTGACAGACAACGAGGTCTGAAAAGGGCTCTCAGTCTGTCATTTTTTTGCGCCAAAGAAGATTTTGTCCCCTTGGTATACAAACGCTTCGGATTGCGCAGAGTGCAAAAAGAAACTATGGTCTGGCCAGCGGGCTGTGCAGACTATAAAAAGAAAAAGGAGGATGCGAGGATGAAACTAAAGGATACGGGGTTAACAGCACAGGAGATCAAGGATAAGGTAAACAAATATATGATTGAGACCTATGAGCGGTTTGATTTTATTGCTGAGACTGCAAAAGGGATGTACCTTTATGATGAGAATGGGACGCCTTACCTTGATTTCTATGCCGGAATTGCCGTAAATTCAGCAGGAAACTGTAATGAAAAGGTAGTAGAGGCAGTGAAGGATCAGGTTGGCGACATCATGCATACGTTTAATTATCCGTATACGATCCCGCAGGCGCTCCTTGCTGAAAAGATCTGTACCACGATCGGCATGGATAAAATATTCTTCCAGAATTCCGGTGCGGAAGCAAATGAAGCAATGATAAAGATGGCAAGGAAGTACGGGGTAGAAAAATACGGCCCGAACCATTACCATATCGTGACAGCCAAAATGGGCTTCCATGGGAGGACATTCGGTGCCATGTCTGCGACCGGACAGCCGGGGAACGCATGCCAGGTCGGATTCGGACCGATGACTTATGGATTTTCGTATGCGCCATATAACGACCTGGAAGCATTCAAAAATGCATGTACGGAAAATACGATCGCAATCATGATTGAGCCGGTACAGGGCGAGGGCGGCGTGCATCCGGCGACACAGGAATTCATGCAGGGGCTGAGGGAATTCTGTGATGAGCAGGGGATGCTGCTTCTGATCGATGAAGTGCAGACCGGATGGTGCAGGACCGGAAAGGTCATGAGCTATATGAATTATGGCATCAAGCCGGATATTGTCTCCATGGCGAAGGCGTTGGGCGGCGGGATGCCGATTGGCGCGATCTGTGCGACGAAGGAGGTTGCTACGGCGTTTAATATGGGCTCACATGGGAGTACATTTGGCGGACATCCGGTGTCCTGCGCCGCTGCTCTCGCGGAGATAGAAGAGCTGTTGGATCGGGATCTGGCGGGCAACGCGAAAGAGATGGGCGATTACTTTATGGGTCTGCTCAAGGGGCTTCCGCATGTGAAGGATGTCAGAGGGCAGGGTCTCCTGGTCGGCGTAGAATTTGACGATACCATCTCCGGCGTTGACGTAAAGCACGGATGCCTGGAAAGGCATATGCTGATCACCGCGATCGGCAGCCATATCATTCGGATGATTCCGCCATTGATTGTCACAAAAGAGGACTGCGACAAGGCTTACGCCATTATTGAGGACACGGTTAAGGCTTTATAGATTGGAGGGATGACAGATGAAGGAATTTACATTTTCGGTACCGCAGAATATTATCGTCGGAAAAGACAGCGTCAGCAAGCTTGCACAGGTCGTGGAAAAACTGGGGAAAAAGCATGCGTTTCTCGTCTCTGACCCGATGCTGGAGAAGCTCGGGGCGGTGAAAAAATGTGAAGATATCCTGACGGGAGCAGGTCTTCTGGTGGATACCTTTACAGAGACAGAGGCAAACCCTTCTGTGGAAACGGTTGATAAGGCAGTGGCCGAATTCAAGAAAAAGGAAGCGGATCTGATCGTTGCGCTGGGCGGCGGCTCCTCAATGGATGTGGCAAAGGCTGTCGGCGTGCTGGCCAGATACGGCGGCAGTATTACAGAGTATGAAGGGGCGGATAAGGTACCCGGAGATATCGTGCCGCTGATCGCCGTCCCGACTACTGCGGGTACCGGCTCGGAGGTCACTGCTTTTTCCGTGATTACGGACCATAGCAGGAATTATAAGCTGACTGTGTTCAGTTATAAGCTGATCCCTGCCTACGCGATTCTGGATCCGTCATTTTTGACGACAGCCCCGGCCTCAGTTGCGGCGGCGTGCGGAATCGACGCGATGATCCATGCGTTAGAGGCCTATATTTCGACGGATGCCTCGCCGTTTTCCGATGCCATGGCAGAAAAAGCGCTGCAGCTCATCGGTAAGAATATACGTCCGTTTGTGGCGAACCGAGCCGATGAGGAGGCGGCTGTCTCCATGCTGACCGGCTCCCTGTTTGCCGGGATCGCATTTTCCTGGGCAAGGCTTGGCAATGTGCATGCGATGAGCCATCCGGTCAGCGCGTATTTTAACGTTCCGCACGGAGTCGCGAATGCTGTTCTGCTCCCGACGATTGTCGAGTACAACGCGCTGGCGGACAAAGGAAAATACTTTACTATTTATAATTATATTTCCCATAAGCCGGTCAGCCGGGAGGATTTTGAGCCGGGAATGCTGCCGAAGCTGCTGCGTGAGCTGAATCGGGAGGTCGGCATCCCGGATTCCTTAAGCGCGGTCGGCGTGACAGAGGATAAGATAGAAGCGATGGCAAAGGATGCCATGAAGAGCGGGAATATCGCAGTGAATCCGAGAAAATCCGGATTGAAGGAAATCATTGCGCTGTACCATGCAGCTATGTAAAGAAGACAGCTTTGGCCGTTTGGCTTGCATTCAGGGGACAGAAGGAAGGTGAGCAGCGTTGACCAGAAAACCAAAGCTATTATCCTATGCATACGAGATCAGGACGATTGATTCCCATACCATGGGAGAGCCGACGCGCATTGTGTATGACGGTTTCCCGCCTCTTGAGGGGGAAACGATGATGGAAAAGAAGAAATACTTGATGGAGCATTATGACTTCCTGCGCTCCGCCCTGATGCTGGAGCCGCGCGGCCACAGGGATATGTTTGGCGCACTTCTGACAGAACCGGTCCACGAAGAGGCAGATTTCGGCGTGATTTTTATGGACAGCGGCGGTTATCTGAATATGTGCGGGCATGGAAGCATCGGGGCGGCCTCTATGGTTGTGGAGACCGGCCTGGTGAAGGTGCAGGAGCCTTATACGGAGGTGGTGCTTGACGCGCCGTCCGGGATCATCCGCACGCGGGTAAAGGTGGAGGATGGCAAGGCAGTGGAGGTCAGCATTCTGAATGTACCTTCCTTTCTGTACCAAAGCAACCTGCAGGTACAGGTGCCGGGATTCGGGACTGTTACCTGTGATATTTCTTTCGGCGGTTCTTTCTTTGCGCTGGTGGATGCGGAAAAAATCGGGCTCTCCCTGGAGCTGGACAATGTGGATGCCATTACAGACTTAGGGATGAGGCTGCAAAAGGCGGTCAATGCGTCCGTTAAGGTGAAGCACCCGTATCTGGACATTACAACCGTCGACCTGGTGGAATTTTACTGCCCGGCCAGGGATGCAGGCGCGGATTTGAAAAATTGTGTCGTTTTTGGACGGGCGCAGGTGGACCGTTCCCCGTGCGGGACCGGGACAAGCGCCAAGATGGCCGCGCTTTACGCAAAGGGAGAGCTGAAGCCGGGAGAAACCTTTACCTATGAGAGCATTACGGGCTCCAGGTTTGTCGGTGAAATCCATCAGCTTGTGGATGTGGGAGATCAGAAGGGGATTATCCCCAAAATTACGGGAAGTGCCCACATTACCGGCTTTAATACATGGATCCTGGATGAGTCAGATCCGCTGGAGCACGGCTTCCTGTTGGGCGCCCAGGGGAAAGATGAGCCGGGAAACCGCAGGTTACAGGTGTAAGCGAAGCAGTATCATACAATATGAGGTGATGTCTATGGAGGAAATTTATGAGTATCCTTTGAAACAGCAGATCGGGGCGCCGGGCGTTCCTGTGGTGTCTGTGAATAAGCGCGTGAAAAGAGGGCAGATGATTGCGGCGAGGCCGGAGGACGCGCTGGGGGCGAACCTTTATGCAAGCGTCAGCGGGAAGGTTTGCGATGTAACGGAGAAAAGCGTATTTATCCTGGCAGACCCGGAACAGTCAAAGGAATATGTGCGGCTGGCGAAGGAGACACCACTGGAATTAATCAAAGAGGCAGGGATTGTCGGTCTTGGCGGGGCGGGATTTCCCACATATGCAAAATTTTCAAGGCCTTTTGAAAAAGGCGGCACCGTCATAATAAATGCTGCGGAATGTGAGCCGATCCTGACCCATAATATGGCCAGGATTGAGGAGAGACCGGAACAGGTACTGCGGGGGCTGCTCATTGCAATGGAGGCGGCGAATGCGGAATATGGCGTGATCGCGATCAAAAAATGCCATGGGAAAGCCATCAGGAAACTGAAGGAGGCAAATCACAGCGGCAATATCCGCCTGGCGCTCCTGGAGGATGTTTATCCGATGGGCGAGGAACGCGCAATTATCCGGGAGGTGTTCGGCCGGGTGCTTCCGGTGACAGCGCTCCCGCTGGAAGCAGGCGCGATTGTCATTAACGCGGAGACTGCCTGCCGGATACAGGAGGCGGTGGATGACAGGAAGCCCCTGATTGACAAGGACGTGACGGTTGGGGGCAAGATTGCCGGGAACCCGGAGGGGAAGCTGGTACAGGTGTTCCTGGATGTGCCGATCGGGAAAAAGGTATCCGGCCTGTTTGAGCGTGCGGGAGGACTGGCGGAGCACTATGGGGAATTGATTATGGGCGGCCCCTTTACCGGCAAACGGACATATCCGGATGACCCGGTAATCAAGACGACGGGAGGGCTGATCGCGGCGGAATGCTTTCCGAAAGGGCCGGAGAAGATCGGCCTCCTGGTGTGCGCCTGCGGGGCCGGGAAAGAACGCCTGGAACAGCTTGCGGAAAGCCTGGGTTCCCAGGTGACGGGCGTCGAATACTGTAAGCAGGCCAAACCTGTGAAGGGGAGCCTGAAATGTGAAAATCCAGGGAAATGCCCCGGGCAGGTGCAGAAGGTCCTGGCACTGAAAAAGTCCGGGGCGCAGGCACTTTTGATCAGTAACTGTACAGACTGCACAAATACGGTGATGTCCTGTGCGCCTAAGCTGGGGCTTCCCGTCTATCATTGCACGGATGGCGCGTTGCGTGCCGTCAACCACAAATTGATCAGAAAAATAGCGGAATAATGGTAACTGTGAAGGTGTTGAATCGTTGAAAGGTGGATAAGCTTATGTCAATTACAAACGAAACATTACAAAAGCATCTGAAGGATCCGGCGATCTTTTGCTGCAGGAGAGAGAAGGGTCTGGTGATCAGCGCGGCGGATCTGGAGGATCCGGATCTTTTTGATGATATGGAAGAAGCGGGATTGCTGTCACTCAGGCCGGATGGCCTGCGCATCGAGGAGGTACTGGGATGTACGCTGGTCGCCGATGTAGAAGCGCTGACGCCGATTACGAAGGAAGTGCTGGACAGGGTAAATGAGACGGCGAAAGCGCCGGCTCCTGCCGGCCCTGCGGAGAAGGAGGCAAAGCCGGGGGCAGGAGTTCAGCCCCATATCCGGGTAGCGAAGGGAGGACAGGGGATGATTCATATTGAGATCGAGAAGGCGGAACATATAGAAGGTCTCAGGCTGGATGTCCCGGTCTTTACAGAAGCCCAGGCAGGCGGGCTCCCTGAGGCGGAGAATGCGGAGCCGGCAAAGGCAGCTCCTGCTGCTGAGGAGCCGGCAGGAGAGAAAAAGGTAATCCGTAAGCTGATCAAAAAACACATCCGGATTTCGGATGCGGTGATCGGAGAAGAGACCAGGATCCATGACGGTGTCCTGAGCATTGACAAAAATATCGTGGACAAGGCCGTGCTGGAGGATCCGCTCTGCAAGAGCCTTGCACTGGATGTCATTTATCCGGATCAGAGGCATATATACACGGAGACGATCATGGACGTCTGCCCCATCGCCACGAAGGTGGAGGGCGAGCTTGGAGAAGGGATTACCAAGGTCGCAGACGGCGTGGTGTTTATGCTGACCGGCGTGGACGAGGATGGCGTCCAGGTGCATGAATTCGGCTCTTCGGAAGGCTTCCTGGATGAGAAGATGTATTTCGGGCATCCGGGCTGCGCGGATGAAAATGACATTATTATACGGTGCCATGCGGTCATCAAGCGCCTGACGGGGATGACGAGGCCGGGACCATTCGCGGCGCACAAATGCCAGGACTATATTATCCAGGCGGTGCGCAATGAGCTGAAAAAATACGACGGAGAGGTGGTCCGGGAAGAAGTATGTGAGGATGTGCGCAGAAAAGGGAATCCGAGGGTCGTACTGGTAAAGGAAATCATGGGCCAGGGGGCTATGCACGACAATGTAATCTGCCCTGTGGAGCCCTGCGGCATACTGGGCGGCCAGAAGAATGTGGACTGCGGGAACGTGCCGATCATGCTGACGCCGAACCAGGTGAGGGACGGTTCGATCCACGCCCTGACCTGCATCGGGCCTGCGACCAAGGAAATGACGCGGCATTATATCAGGGAGCCGCTGGTGGAAGGGCTGGCAGCCGATACGGAGCTGGATTTGATCGGGGTGGTATTTGTCGGCTCGCCGCAGGTGAATGATGAGAAGCTGTGGGTGTCGGAGCGGCTCGGCTCCCTGCTGGAGGCGCTGGATATTGACGGATGTATCATTACGACAGAAGGTTTTGGCAATAACCATATTGATTTTATCCAGCATATCGGCCAGGCAGGCAAGAGGGGCATCCCGGTTGTCGGCGTATCCTTCTGCGCATACCAGGGGCAGCTGGTAGTCGGGAATGAATATGCGACGGCAATGGTGGAAGAAAATATGGACAAGGGTGGCTTTGAGAATAACGTCGCAGGATGTTCCTGCGTGACCAAAGAGGTGGCAGCCCGCGCGATCCAGATGCTGAAGAATAAGATGGCCGGTGTCGGGATCCTGCCCGCGCCGAAGAAATGGAGCAATGACGTGATCAATGCAAATAACAGGCTGCTCGGGCTGGCAGAGACGGAATTGCTTGATAATGGGACGCTGCACTGATGGAATATGTGATCAACCCTGTAAAAATGGGTGGCCTGGTCAAAGAGACCGTGAATGGCCGTATCAAAGTCCATCTGCACGGACGGCTGGGTGTGTTCACAGTGCCGCAAAAGCTGGCCATCACGCAGGAACCGCCGGAGCCCGGGCATGAGGCGGAGTTTTATTTCAGCTATATACAGATAGTGGAAAATGCTTATGACTATGACAGCTCTGAGCTGATCAGGCAGGCGGAGCCGGAGCCGTGCCTGTTGGGAGGAACCGTTATTGAAGTGAATGATACTGCAGTCAAAGTAGCTATTATGGATGACCTGGGAACAGTTGCGGTGCCAAGACGTTGGGTCTTTACCTCAGTGCCGTTAGAGGAAGGGCTGAGCGCGGAGTTTTATTTCAGCCGGATGAAGATTGTGGGCAAACCGGCCATTCCCGCGGAATCGTAACTGTTCGCATCCTGCAGTTACGCGGGATCAATATAGGAGGAATGATTCTATGAAATTAACAACAGTAGAAGGTATGCAGTCTGAGATTTTTGTGCCGGTGACGCCGAAGCCGGTATTTACAGAACTGAAAAAACCGTTAAACGAATGCAAGGTTGCCTTTATCACAGCAGGCGGCATCCACAGGAAGGACCAGACGCCTTTTAATACGTCAGGGGACTTTTCTTACCGTGTCATACCCTTTGACACACCATCCGATATGCTGATGGTTACGCATGGGGGGTTTGACAATTCAGACATCAACAAAGATGTCAACGCCATGTTCCCGATCGACAGGCTCCATGAGCTGGTAGCGGAAGGCTTTATCGGCTCCCTGCCGGACGAGACCTATACGTTTATGGGCGGCGGCGGAAATGTGGAGAAATTCCGGGGAGAGACGGGTCCGGAGATCGCGCGGAAGCTGAAAGCGCAGGGGGTGGATATCGTCCTGTGTACCGGTGGCTGCGGGACCTGCCACCGTTCCGCGACGATCGTCACCAGATGCTGTGAGGAGCAGGGGATGAGCTGTGTCGTGATCGCCGCGCTGCCGCCGATCGCAAGACAGCAGGGAGCCCCGAGGATCACGGCGCCGCATGTGCCGATCGGCTCCAATGCCGGGGAGCCGGGCAATATCCCGATGCAGACCGCAATCGTGAAGGAGTCCCTGGAGTGGGTGAGGGATTGTCCGAGCTATAACCAGATCAAGGTGCTCCCGTATGAGTACCGCCATAATGTGTGATTCATAGCTGGTTCGGAACAGGGATGCCTGCCCGCACATAAGAGTCGGCATCCCTGATGGCAGATATAGGCGCGGATCCGCGAGGGGTATCTTGCTGCCGGTGC
>CAYRKA010000096.1:0-8537 GCA_964424785.1 uncultured Lachnospiraceae bacterium
ACCAGCATAAAAGAAAGAGATCAGTCTTGACATTGCCCTCTCCCGTATGATACTTTTACTAAAGAATATATCTGGCGGACGGATACCAATACGCCCCGTCTGCGTGGCCTGTTTCCGGCTGTGCAGCCAGGGCGTCTCTGCGCTTTGCTGTATTGACTTATCTATACATTGGCGTGTCAGAGGGTGAAGCGGCGGGGGATTGGACAGCCGGGCGAAGTGGGACACAGGGACATATTTTTGCCTGGCCGCCGGGTATGCCGGGCAGAGAAAAGAAGGAGGCACTATCATGAGCAAACCGAAATATTATATGACGACTGCGATTGCCTACACTTCGGGCAAGCCGCATATCGGCAACACATACGAGATTATCCTCGCGGACAGCATCGCGAGGTTCCGCAGGGAGCAGGGCTACGATGTATTTTTCCAGACCGGCACCGATGAGCACGGCCAGAAGATCGAGCTGAAGGCTGCCGAGGCGGGTGTGACGCCTCAGGAATATGTCGACAATGTGGCAGGAGAGATCCGGCGGATCTGGGATCTGATGAATACGTCGTATGACAAGTTTATCAGGACGACGGACAAGGACCATGAGAAGCAGGTCCAGAAGATTTTCAAAAAAATGTACGACAAGGGCGACATTTACAAGGGCTCCTATGAGGGGCTGTACTGTACGCCGTGCGAATCCTTCTGGACGGAGTCGCAGCTCGTGGACGGCAAATGCCCGGACTGTGGGAGTGAGGTGAAGCCTGCGAAGGAGGAGGCGTACTTCTTCCGCATGAGCAAGTATGCGGACCGCCTGATCGAGCATATCAATACGCATCCGGAGTTCATCCAGCCGGTGTCGCGCAAGAACGAGATGATGAACAATTTCCTGCTGCCGGGGCTGCAGGATCTTTGCGTGTCGAGGACATCGTTCAAATGGGGGATCCCGGTTACATTTGATCCAAAGCATGTGACGTACGTATGGCTCGACGCGCTGAGCAACTACATTACCGGGATCGGCTACGACTGCGACGGAGAGAGCACGGAGCAGTTTGAGAAGAACTGGCCTGCCGACCTGCATCTGATCGGCAAGGATATCATCCGGTTCCACACGATTTACTGGCCGATCTTCCTGATGTCGCTTGACCTGCCGCTGCCGAAGCAGGTGTTCGGCCATCCGTGGCTGCTGCAGGGCGATGGCAAGATGAGCAAGTCGAAGGGCAACGTGCTCTATGCGGACGATCTTGTGGATGTGTTCGGCGTGGATGCCGTGCGCTACTTCGTGCTGCATGAGATGCCGTTTGAGAATGATGGCGTGATCTCGTGGGAGCTGATGGTGGAGCGCCTGAATTCCGACCTGGCGAATACGCTGGGCAACCTGGTGAACCGGACGATCTCGATGTCGAACAAATACTTTGGCGGCATCGTGACGGACACGGGTGTGGCGGAGCCGGTGGACGATGAGCTGCGCGCCGTTGCGCTGGCGGTGCCGGAGACCGTTTCCAGGAAGATGGATGAGCTGCGCGTCGCGGATGCGATCACGGAGATTTTCACGCTGTTCAAGCGCTGTAACAAGTATATCGACGAGACGATGCCGTGGGCGCTCGCGAAGGACGAGGCGAAGCGTGGCCGTCTCGCGACGGTGCTTTACAACCTGACCGAGTGCATCTCGATTGGCGCCGCCCTGCTCGAGTCGTTCATGCCGGAGACGTCCCAGAAGATTCTTGCGCAGCTTAATGCGAAGAAGCGTACGCTTGAGGAGATGAAGCAGTACGGCCTGTACGAATCAGGGACGAAGGTGACGGAGAAGCCGGAGATCCTGTTCGCGCGCCTTGACCTGAAGGAGGTCCTTGCGAAGGCGGAGGAGATCCGGAAGGCGCAGGCGGCGCAGAACGCGCAGGCTGAGGGCAAGGAATCCGGCGATGGAAATGGCGCAGCCGGGCCGTCCGGCAGCGCCCATGACGGAGCCGGGACAGATGTATCAGGCGGCGCGTCGGCAGTGAATCCGTCCGGCAGCAGTGCGCAGGCCGCGATCGACATCGAGCCGAAGGCGGAGATCACGTTTGAGGAATTCGGAAGGATGCAGTTCCAGGTCGGAGAGATCATTGCGTGCGAAGCGGTGAAGAAGTCACGCAAGCTGCTGTGCTCCCAGGTGAAGATCGGCAGCCAGGTGAAGCAGATTGTATCCGGCATCAAGTCCGGCTACTCCCCGGAGGAGATGGTCGGCAAGAAGGTCATGGTGCTCGTGAACCTCAAGCCTGCGAAGCTCGCGGGAGTGCTCTCCGAGGGAATGCTGCTGTGCGCGGAGGATGAGGAGGGCAGGCTTTCGCTTGTCGTGCCGGAGAAGGAGATGCCGTCGGGGGCTGAGATCAGCTGACGTGGAGGGACTGTGAAAGTGACGCTGACGTGATGTACTGCTGCCCGCGGCGCCTTCCCGTGCATTGGAGAGGCCTGCGGCTGTCCGGAATATGAGGTGAGCGTAGTTGGACATAAATGAAGCACAATACAGAAAAATGACGGAGGAGCCGATCGGACGTCTGATCCTTTCCCTGGCAGTTCCGACCATCGTGAGCATGATGGTCTCGGCGATCTACAATACGGCGGACACCTACTTCGTGTCGCAGCTCGGGACGAGCGCTTCGGGTGCGGTCGGGATCGTGATGTCCCTGATGAGCCTGATCCAGTCGTCCGGCTTCCTGATCGGCATGGGCTCCGGGAGCTGGATGTCGCGCCTGCTCGGGGAGAAAAAGGATGACGAGGCATCGGAGGTCGCGGCGAGCGGGTTTTATTTTGCACTGGTTTTAGGCCTGTTGATCGCGACGCTTGGCCGGATTTTCCTGGAGCCGATTGTGGAATTGCTGGGAGCGACGGAGACGATTCAGCCATATGCGATGGATTATGCGCAGTATATCCTGTATGCCGCGCCGTTCCTGATCGGGTCTTTTTCCTTAAATAAAATGCTTTGCGCCGAGGGCAAGGCGCGGTTTGCAATGGTTGGCATCGCTTCGGGAGGAGTGCTGAATATCTTCCTTGACCCGGTGTTCATCTTTGTCTTCCATATGGGGATTGCGGGCGCGGCGGTCGCGACGGCGCTCAGCCAGGCGTTCAGCTTCTGTGTGCTGCTGTATATGTTCGTGAGCGGCCGTACGATTGCGAAGCTGAACTTCCGGAATGTATCGCGCCGCCTGTCGCGGTATGGGTATATCATCCGTTTCGGTCTGCCGTCGTTTGCGCGCCAGGGGCTTGCCAGCATTGCGATGATTGCGCTCAATACGAGCGCGGCGCATTATGGAGACGCGGCTGTGTCCGCGATGGCGATTTCGACAAAGATTTTTATGCTCGTGTTCTCTGCGGTGCTCGGTTTCGGCCAGGGCTACCAGCCTGTCGCCGGGTACAACTACGGGGCGAAAAAATACAGGCGCGTGAGGGAAGCGTTCCTGTTCATGAGCCGAAGTGCATCGGCGCTTCTGCTTGTGCTGGCAGTCATTGTGTGGATTGCAGCGCCTGAGCTTATGCGCCTGTTTATCAGCGATGATGCGGATGTCGTGCGGATCGGGACGGAGACGCTGCGGCTGCAGTGTATCTCGATGCCGTTCCTGCCCCTTGCGGTCTGCTGCAACATGACGTTCCAGACGATTGGCAAGTCCGCGATCGCGACCATTCTGTCGGCATCGAGACAGGGGTACGTGTTCCTGCCGCTTGTCCTGATCCTGCCGCGCTTTATGGGGCTTCGCGGCGTTGAGGCCGCGCAGCCGCTGGCAGATATCATCTCGTTCTTCATCTGCTTCCCGTTCATCGCGATGTTTTTCCGGGATCTGTCTGAGGGAGAGCGTGCGTCAGATATGGGCGTATAATTTTATTCTTTCCTCTCTGGGGGAAATAGAGTATACTGGAAGATGTGTATGTAAATGACATAATTACAGCGGGACATCGTTCCCGCCTGAATCACAGGAGGATAACAACAATGAACCAGGAAAATGCATGGAAATTATATTCAGCGGAGCAGCTTGAGGAGCTTGAGGCTCTGGCGAAGCGTTACAAAGCGTTTCTCGACGGCGGCAAGACCGAGCGCGAGTGTGTGAAGGAGGCGGTCAGCCTGGCGCGTGCGGCAGGATACCGGAGCCTGGAGGAGGTCCAGCAGTCCGGCAGGAAGCTGCAGGCCGGGGACAAGGTCTATGCGGTATGCATGAACAAGATGATGGCGCTGTTCCAGATCGGCAGGAAGCCGCTCGAGGGCGGGATGCGCATCCTCGGTGCGCACATCGACTCCCCGCGCCTTGACCTGAAGCAGAAACCGCTGTATGAGGATACGGAGCTGGCTTATCTTGACACGCACTACTATGGCGGCATCAAGAAATACCAGTGGGTGACGATCCCTCTCGCGATCCATGGCGTGGTCGCGAAGAAGGATGGCACAGTCGTAGATATCTGCGTCGGCGAGAAAGAGGATGACCCCGTCGTATTCGTATCGGATCTGCTGATCCATCTTTCCGCGGAGCAGATGGAGAAGAAGGCGCGTGTCGTGATCGAGGGTGAGGACCTGGACATCCTGATCGGCAGCCGCCCACTCGTGCAGGACGGCGGAGAGGCAGCCGCGAAGGAGAACAGCGGGCAGGAAAAAGAAAAAGAGGCCGTGAAGGCGAATATCCTCAGTATCCTGAAGGCGCAGTATGGCATCGAGGAGGAGGATTTCCTGTCTGCGGAGCTCGAGATTGTACCTGCGGATAAGGCGAGGGACTGCGGGCTGGACCGCAGCATGATCATGGCATATGGCCAGGACGACCGTGTGTGCGCGTTCACATCCCTGGAGGCGCAGCTTACGGTGCCGGTGCAGGATTATACGTGCTGCTGCCTGCTGGTGGACAAGGAAGAGATCGGCAGCGTCGGAGCAACCGGCATGGAATCACGTTTCTTTGAAAACACGGTGGCAGAGCTGATGGAGTGCGCAGGTGAGTACAGTGAGCTGTCGCTGCGCCGCAGCCTGCGCCGCAGCCGTATGCTGTCATCGGATGTCAGCGCGGCTTACGACCCGCTTTACGCCTCCTGCTTCGAGAAGAAGAACAGCGCTTACTTCGGCAAGGGCCTTGTCTTCAATAAGTACACCGGCTCACGCGGCAAGAGCGGCAGCAACGACGCGAACGCGGAGTACATGGCATCAGTGCGCGCCATGATGGACAAGCATCGTGTCGCGTTCCAGACCGCGGAGCTTGGCAAGATCGACATCGGCGGCGGCGGGACGATCGCCTACATCTCTGCGCTGTATGGGATGGAGGTCATCGACAGCGGCGTAGCGGTGCTGAATATGCACGCCCCAATGGAAGTGACGAGCAAATCAGACGTCTACGAGGCGCTGCGCGGATACAAGGCGTTCCTGATGGAGGCGTAAAGAGGATACGCAGAGAAATATGATCAATAGAGAAAACGGGGGTATTTTATGGCAAAATCCAAAGTATATTTTACAGACCTCAGGACGAGGGACGGGGACAATCTGCTGACGAAGCTCCAGCGCCTGATCCGCACGGCGGGTATCGGCGAGCTCCGTATCAAGGGACAGTATGTCGCGATCAAGATGCATTTTGGCGAGCCGGGCAATCTGGCGTTCCTTCGCCCGAACTATGCGAAAGCGGTCGCAGATGTGATCAAAGAGCTCGGCGGGTATCCGTTCCTGACCGACTGCAACACGCTGTATGTCGGTGGGCGCAAGAATGCGCTTGACCATATCGATTCCGCATACACGAACGGCTTCGTGCCGTATGCGACGGGCTGCCATGTGCTGATTGCCGACGGGCTGAAGGGCTCTGACGAGGTGTATGTCCCGGTGGAGAACGGCGAATATGTGAAGGAGGCCAAGATTGGCCGTGCGGTGATGGATGCGGATGTTTTCTTATCTCTGACGCATTTCAAGGGACATGAGGCGACCGGCTTCGGCGGCACGCTGAAGAATATCGGCATGGGCTGCGGGTCGCGCGCCGGCAAGATGGAGATGCACAGCGCGGGCAAGCCTCATGTGGCTCAGGACAGGTGTGTGGGCTGCGGACGCTGCGTCAAAATCTGTGCGCATGGCGCACCGTCCGTGGTGGACCGCAAGGCTTCCATCGACCACAACAAGTGCGTGGGCTGCGGCCGCTGTATCTCGGTCTGCCCGAAGGATGCCGTGTGTGCCGCAAGCGATGAGGCGAATGACATCCTCAACTGCAAGATCGCAGAGTACGCGAAGGCTGTCTGTCAGCACAGGCCGAATTTCCACATCAGCCTGGTGGTCGACGTCTCCCCGTTCTGCGATTGCCATGCGGAGAATGACGCGGCGATCGTGCCGGATGTCGGGATGTTTGCGTCGTTCGACCCGGTAGCGCTCGATGTGGCGTGCGCCGACGCGGTGAACGCGCAGAAGCCGATCCGCAACAGCGCGCTCGGCGAGGCGCTTGAGCAGGCGGAGGAGACGCATACCCATGCGCACCGCGACCACTTCGGCATGGTATTTCCGGATACAAATTGGAAATCCGCGATCGAGCACGGCGTAAAGATCGGGCTCGGCAATGATGAATATGAGTTGATTACCGTCAGGTAAAGAAAGCGTCTGGGCAGAGGCAAAAACTATGATATTTGACACACATGCACACTATGATGATGAAGCCTTTGACACAGACCGCGAGGAGCTGCTGGGCCGGATGGTGCAGGAGGGGATCGCGGGGATCGTGAATGTCGGGGCGTCGCTGCGCGGCGTGGAGGAGAGCCAGAAGCTGGCGGATGCATATCCGTTCCTCTATGCGGCTGTCGGCGTACATCCGGATGAGGTCGGTTCCCTGGATGAGCAGAAGCTGCTGTGGATGTATGAGCTCTGCCGCAGGCCCAGGACGGTCGCGGTCGGAGAGATCGGCCTTGATTATTACTGGGACAGGGAGACGCACGATTTTCAGAAGGAATGGTTCATCCGCCAGCTTCAGATGGCGAAGGATGTCGGGCTTCCGGTCAATATCCACAGCCGTGATGCCGCGCAGGAGACGTTTGATCTCATAAAGAAGGAGCATGCGGGGACGACGGGAGGTATCATCCACTGCTTTTCATCGTCGGCGCAGATGGCGCTTGAGTATGTGAAACTCGGTTATTTTATCGGGGTGGGCGGAGTCGTCACCTTTAAAAATGCGCGCGTCATGCGTGAGGTGGTCGAGGCTGTCCCTCTGGAGCGCATCGTGACAGAGACGGACTCCCCGTATCTGGCGCCAACGCCGCACCGTGGGGAACGCAATTCTTCTTTATACCTTCCGCTGGTGGTTCAGCAGATAGCCGGTATTAAGAAGCTGCCGGTAGACGAGGCCGAGGAGATCCTGTACCAGAATGCGCTGCGGGCTTACCCGAAGATTGCGGATAGCCGTTCCGGGAACGTGCTGTAGCGGAATCTGGAATCCGTCCGTTCTGGGGCGGACAGTATTTCGCATATTGCGTGGGCCTGTGAGGGTGTGCCGGTTTATCCGGAAGCAAGAAGGAGCCTTTATGGAGAAATTGTCCAATCCGCAGACTACAATCGACGTCATACGTCGCCATCACTTTGATTTTCAGAAAAAGTTCGGCCAGAACTTCCTGATTGATCCGCACGTCCTGGATAAGATCATTGCAGCCGCAGAGATCACGGAGGAGGATTTTGTGCTCGAGATCGGGCCTGGCATCGGCACCTTGACGCAGTATCTCGCCGGGGCCGCGCGCGAGGTGGTGGCGGTAGAGATCGACCGCAGCCTGATGCCGATCCTTGAGGAGACGCTCGCCGCATACGATAATGTGTCGGTCATTAACGAGGATGTGCTGAAGCTCGATCTTGCCGCGCTGGTGCAGGAGCGAAACGGCGGACAGCCGGTCAAGGTTGTCGCGAATCTCCCATACTATATTACGACGCCGATCATCATGAGCCTGTTCGAGAGCGGCGTGCCGCTTGCGAGCGTCACGGTCATGGTGCAGAAGGAGGTCGCGCAGCGGATGCAGGCCGCGCCGGGGACGAAGGATTACGGGGCGCTTTCGCTTGCTGTACAGTATTTTGCGGAGCCTTACATTGCGGCGAATGTCCCGCCGAACTGCTTTATGCCGCGCCCGAATGTCGGCAGCGCCGTGATTCGGCTGACGCGCTATCCCAGGCCGCCGGTTGAGGTGAAGGACGAGAAGCTGATGTTTGCGCTGATCCGCGCATCCTTCAACCAGCGGCGCAAGACGCTTCTGAACGGGCTCAGAAATGCCGCAGACCTGCCTTACACGAAGGAAGAGCTGCAGGCGGCGCTGCAGGCGACAGGCCTGCCGGAGGCGGTCCGCGGCGAGGCTTTGACGCTCGCGCAGTTCGCGGCCCTTGCGGATGCGCTGAAGGGATGAACCACCGCAGGCCGGAGCTGTGCGGCAGTATCCGGAAGGTGAACTTATCAGACTTTGTCTGTAAAATGACGGGAGGTGTCTTTATGCAGGAAACACAATTTTATTTTTCATCGAATGCGCCGGATGCCCGCATCCACGCAGTGCGCTGGCTTCCGGACAGTGGTGAGGTCTGCGGTGTCGTGCAGCTTGTGCACGGGATGTCC
>CAYRKA010000097.1:0-3832 GCA_964424785.1 uncultured Lachnospiraceae bacterium
AACGGAGAGAGGATCTTGTCTATGCCACGGTGGCTGAGACGGGCGAGGAAATCCTTGCGGGGATTACGGTGTATCCACAGGAGGAATGGATGCAGGAAACGGGCTGGTACAGCGAGCCCGCCGTGATCGGGCTCGCGGCGTTCATGAAAGATGAGGAGCTGGCGCTCGGCCTTTTTATGGAGGCCGTCGGCCAGGATAAATAAAGCTACCAGGAGCGCCTGTAGGCGGCAAAGACAGTCTCCGAGCGCCCGAAATACGAGGCGAAGCCCGAGGTGGGCCAAGACGGGGATGCCGTGATCGCGGATGGCGATCCGCCGGTGTCGGATCCGAAGACGCTTCGGACTATTATAGACGGGAAAACAGCGTACGAAAATCTTCTGGTTTTCGATTGACATATCTGTCTGAATCCATTATTCTGAACAGGAAACGACGGGATCGTTTCCTGTAAACTATGTAGAATCAACTGCAAACGGACTATGATATGTGAGGAAAGGTATGAGTATTTATTTTGACGAAGAGCAGAAGATTTTTCGGATCAATACGAAGCGCACGAGCTATCTGATCGGCCTGGCCGACGGGAAGTATCCGGGCCATATGTATTATGGGAGAAGGATGGAAGACCTGAGCGCGATGCATCTGCTGCGGCTCGCGGAGACGCCGTTCACGCCGCAGGTAAATAAGCGGGATAAAGCTTTATTCGCGGATGCGTATCCGACTGAGTATTCGACGTGGGGCGTCGGCGATTACCGCGAGAGCTGCATCAGTGTCCGCAATGAACGCGGGCAGCGCGGCTGTGAGCTGACTTATCGGTCGCATCGGATCATGGATGGGAAGCCTGGGCTGCCTGGGCTTCCGTCGCTGTTTGCCTCCGCGGGGATGTGCACGGCAGGCAGCGATGATGCGGCGGACTCTGGCGAAGCGGCGGATCCGGGTACAGCAGGCAGCGGTGACGCGGCCTGCGGGAAATCTGCAGGCTCCGGTGCGCAGACGCTCGAGATCATCTGCGCAGATCCGTGCATCGGCCTCGAGGTGACGCTGCGCTACAGTATTTTTGACGACTCTGATGCGATTGCGCGCAGCGTGCTTGTGAAGAACGCGGGCAGCCAGACGCTTGCGCTGGAGCGCGTGCTGAGCGCGTGCATCGATATGGACAATGAAGATTTTGAGATGATCACGCTGCACGGGAGCTGGGCGCGGGAGCGCGGGATTGTGCGCCGCCCGGTCAGCTATGGCAGGCAGAGCGCCGGTTCGGTGCGCGGCGAGTCGAGCCATCAGGAGCATCCGTTCCTGGCGCTGGTGACGCCGGGGACGAGCCAGGATATGGGCGAGGTCTATGCGATGAATTTCGTCTACTCCGGCAATTTCCTCGCGCAGGCGGAGCTCAGCCAGTTCGACAATGTCCGCATGGTCATGGGGATCCACCCGGAGGGCTTCGAATGGGAGCTGAAGCCGGGGGAGACGTTTGCGGCGCCGGAGGTAGTCTGCCTGTATTCCGATGGCGGCCTGGGCCGGATGACGCGTGAATTTCACGACCTGTACCGCAATCATCTGATGCGCGGCAAGTATACGCACCGGAAGCGGCCGATCCTGATTAACAACTGGGAAGCAACTTATTTTCATTTTGATTCTGACAAGCTGGTCGCGATCGCGAAGGAGGCCGCGAAGAGCGGCATTGAGATGCTCGTCATGGATGACGGCTGGTTCGGGAAACGTGATTCGGACAACAGCTCGCTCGGCGACTGGCAGGTTGACCGGAATAAGCTGAAGGACGGGCTGCCTGCGCTGGTAGAGGCTGTCAAAGAGGCCGGGCTCAGGTTCGGTATCTGGATGGAGCCGGAGATGGTTTCGCCGGATTCCGGGCTGTACCGGGCGCATCCTGACTGGGCGCTGCAGCAGGAGGGACGCGAGATCACGCAGAGCCGCGAACAGTATGTGCTTGATTTTTCACGCGATGAGGTGGTTGACTACATTTACGGAGAGATCGCGGAGGTGCTGCACTCGGCGGACATTTCCTATGTCAAGTGGGATATGAACC
Source organism: uncultured Lachnospiraceae bacterium (assembly GCA_964424785.1). GTDB lineage: Bacteria > Bacillota > Clostridia > Lachnospirales > Lachnospiraceae > Choladousia. The sequence goes on from CAYRKA010000097.1 coordinate 2,036, forward strand.
GCCAGCTTTCTGATGTCGGCAACCTGACGCTGGGCAGCCGCCGCCAGGGTGAGATCATGCACCGCTGCGTGCTGAACGTGTATCGGATGCAGGAGCAGCTCATCAGGGATTTCCCGGATCTGCTGTTGGAGAACTGCTCGGGCGGTGGGGCGCGCTTCGATCCGGGTATGCTTTATTACAGCCCGCAGATCTGGTGCTCTGACGATATGGACCCGGTGGAGCGCCTCTCGATCCAGGAGGGCACGGCGCTGGCCTATCCGCTCTCATCGATGGGCGCGCATATCTGCGACTGCCCGAACCATACGACGGGTCGGACGACGCCGTTCAAGACGCGCGGCGACGTGGCGCTGTCGGGGACGTTCGGGTATGAGCTTGATATCACACGGCTCCCGGCTGAGGAGCGCGCGCAGATCCCGGGCCAGATCGCGAATTACCACAGGTTCCATGATCTGGTGCGGGAAGGGGATTACTACCGCATTGCTTCGTGGCGGGAGAATCACGTATATGACTGCTGGATGACGGCTGCAAAGGACGGGAGCGAGGCGCTCGTGACCTTTGTGCAGGTACTTGCGAAGCCGAACCGCAAGAGCTTTCGGATCAGATTGCGCGGCCTTGTGCCGGAGGCGCAGTACCGTGTCGAGACGGATGGCGAAGCGGCGGGGGATGCGCGCCCGCAGCTTCAGGATGGCAGGTTCGTGCCGGGCAATGTATACAGTGGCGAGATGCTGATGTACGGCGGGCTGCAGATCCCATGCGCACGCGGCGATTACACCAGCCATCTGCTCTATCTGACGCGGGCGGATATCGGATAGGGGAGCGTATCGGCCCTGTCCGCCCGTGTCAGGGCGGAAGAGGCTCCGCCACGGTTCGTGATTCGGATCATGTGGCGTCTCCCCACGTTGAAGGAATTGCGCACGTTATCTCCTGCGTATCCCCATCAGCAGCTCCTGTGTCCAGTCGTGCAGATCCCGGGAAGTAGTGCCGCCGATGGATTTCACTGCGACGCCGTAGGGCTGCTCTACGCCCGCGAAGGCATTCGATTCGTCGGTATCCACGTGCATGGCGAGGCGGGCATTCCTGCTGACGCGCACCATGACGTTCCCGAAGATCAGGGAGCGGTTGTTGCTCTCGACGATCACAAATACCTCGTCGTTGTCCTTCAGATTCATGCGGATCGCGTCGTCCGGCGTGACATGGATGTGCCGCTGGGCGACAATGACGCCCTGTTCCAGCGTGACGGATCCCATCTCGCTGGCCAGGGTCATGCCGGGAGTGCCGGTAATGTCCCCGGACTGGCGTATCGCGACGGGCACGCCGAGCTTCTTGGCATCTGTTACGCTGATCTCGATCTGGGTAACCTCTCTGAGCGGCCCGATAATCGCCACATTTTCGAATGTACCCTTCGGCCCGGTGACGGTGAGGCGCTCCTTTGCCACATACTGGCCAGGCTGGCTCAGCTCTTTTACAGGGGTCAGGTCTTTTCCTTCGCCGAATAGCCGGTCGAAGTCTTTCCTGCACAGATGAAGATGTCTGGCAGAGGTTTCTATGGGAATTCTGTAGTGCATGATAATATCCTGTCCTGTCTGATTTTCGTTTTGCGTTACTATGAAAGTACCCATTTCCGCGAAGCGGAAGACTGAGTTCAGGGATAAACCATGCGCAGTGGTACACTCAAAGCGCATGGGGGGTTTACCACGTAATTCTACCAGAAAGCATCGGATTTTTCAATATTTCAATATGGTCTGATACAGCATTTGTTGTGTATCCGAGGTGGCAAACTCGAGGGGGATAGAGGGG
>CAYRKA010000097.1:3932-8528 GCA_964424785.1 uncultured Lachnospiraceae bacterium
GACGCTTTTTCCTAATATTATATTGAAAAAGAAGCGTTTATCGTTTATACTTCCTTTTAGTGTATTTGATTAGCCTGTTTTGCAGAATTATAAAGAGAGAGCCAGAAAAATGAACTACGAGGAATTTTATGCATTGATGCAGCCGCAGAACTGCGGCCTGCTGCTGGCGTGGCTCGGCGGGGACCGGACGGTCAAGCTGGCGCAGCATCGTGCGCTCGGCTTTTCAACGAGATGCTGCTCTACGCAGCGATGCAGCTCGAGACGGATAAGCTCTACTACCTGTTCCGTTCCTGCCTGAATACGGAGGATGTGCCTTCGCTGGAGGAGTTTGATGAGGGCGGACTGGCCGCAGCAGGATTGGATGGTTTGTAATTACGAGGACGCGCACTGGCCCGCCCGGGGAAGAACAGGGGGTTCTTTCATACGGGAGCTTTTGGGCGTCCTCTGTGATAAGGAGGCGGATTATGCAGAAAAGATTTTGGAATATCATTTGCGGCGCTGTGCTTGCGATAAGCGCGTTTGGAGCGGTGACAGTGTATGCGGCGGAAACGGAGGCAGCGGAGCCGCAGGCGGTTGGCGAGGGCATGAGCAGTGAAACGGTTGCCGCACCATCGAAAAACGGCGCGCTGTATGTGGAAGGGACGCGGCTCGTCGGGGAGGATGGCGCGGCGGTGCAGCTTCGCGGGATCAGCACACACGGGATTGCCTGGTATCCGCAGTACATCAATGAGAACTGCTTCCGGCAGTTTCATGAGATGTGGAACGTGAATGTCATGCGGCTCGCGATGTACACGGCGGAATCCGGCGGGTATTGTACGGACGGAGATCAGGAATATCTGAAAAATCTGGTGGAACAGGGTGTGCAGTACGCGGCGGCAGCCGATATGTATGTGATCGTCGACTGGCATGTGCTTTCGGACGGGGATCCGAACATACATAAAGAGGAGGCGAAGGCTTTCTTTGCGGAGATGTCAGAGCGGCTTTCCGCATACGAGAATGTGCTGTATGAGATCTGCAATGAGCCGAACGGCGGAACGCAGTGGGCGGCTGTCAAGTCGTATGCGGAGGAAATCATCCCGATCATCCGCGAACATGCACCGGATGCGGTGATTCTCGTCGGGACGCCGAACTGGTCGCAGTACGTCGATCAGGCGGCGGCTGATCCGATTACAGACTATGATAATATTATGTATACGCTGCATTATTATGCCGCCACGCACAAGGAGGACTTGCGCAGCCGGATGACGGCGGCGATCGATGCGGGGCTTCCTGTTTTTGTGTCGGAATATGGGATCTGTGATGCGAGCGGGAATGGCACGCTCGATATCGAGGAAGCAAACCGCTGGGTTGATACGCTGGATCAGTACGGTGTGAGCTATGTAGCGTGGAATCTTTCGAATAAGAATGAATCGTCTGCGATCATAAGTCCGGCGTGCCAGAAGGATGCGAGCTTTACGCAGGATGACCTGACGAATTCCGGGAAATGGCTGTACGGGATGCTGACGGGCAGCGGTGCTGTAGATGCAGACAGCGCGGAGAATGGAAATACAGGCAACGCCGCGGGTACGGATGGCGAGGAGAATGACAGTACGGATCGTGCAGCGGACGCGGATGATACGACGGGCGCAGGGGACACGGAGGACGGTAATGCCGGGAATGCATACAGCAGCGCCCAGACAGTCTTCACAAGCGGTCAGATGAAATGTACGGCCACAATCAAAAATACGTGGGAAACGAACGGCCAGACTTTTTACCAGTACGATCTTGTCCTGGAAAATACGGGAGAAAGCTGCACACAGTGGGCGGTCGACGTTCCGTTCAGTGATGTGTTCACGCTTTTTGACAGCTGGAACGGTACATACACAGCGACGGATATGGCGCTGCATATTGAAAATGCGGACTACAATGGGACTGTGGAATCCGGGGGGTATGTGACAGATGTTGGGTTTATTATCAGCGGGAGCAGCGGGCTTGCGCTTGCGCCGGGGCGTTATGAATATACATAAACTGTAACAGAGCACTATCCGCAATATCATAAACAGAATCCGCATTTTTATTTACCATTATGGCTGTTAATATAGAAGCAGAATAGCCGTGAAAGTATCGGACAGTTGAATGGATACAGTTGTTTACAAGGAATAAGGGGGATTTTATCATGGAACTTACACTCAGTATGTACCAGAGCTTCGGCAACGACTATCTGATTTATGATTGCCTGCAGAATGATTACGAATTGAAACCGCAGGATATCCGGTATATCTGCAACCGTCAGTTCGGCGCAGGTGCGGACGGGCTCCTTGTCGGGCCGGTGCAGATGTTCGGCAGGATGGGCGTCAGGATCTACAACCCGGACGGCAGCGAAGCTGCGATCAGCGGCAACGGCATCTGTATTTTCGCGAAATATCTGAAGGATGCGGGATACGTCGTCAAGAAGGATTTCGTGCTGCAGACCACGAGCCGTACTGTGAACGTGCATTACCACAATGAGGAAGCAAAAGAGATGACAATCTCGATGGGAAAGCTCTACTGCGGGCAGACGAAGCCGGAGGCTGAGCAGGAGGAGCGCAGCGAGAAGGTGCCGGTGCAGTACGGCGGAAAGCAGTATGAGGGGACGTGTGTGTGGATGGGCAATCTCCACTGTATTGTTCCGATGGAGGAGATTTCCAGGGAGGCTGTCTGCCGGATCGGGCAGGAGCTGGAGAACTCCGGGCGCTTCCCGGACGGGATCAACACGCAGATCATACGGATCGGCGATAAGAATCATATCTATACGGAGGTATATGAGCGCGGCGCCGGATATACGCTGGCATCCGGGAGCAGCTGCTGCGCTGCGGCTGGTGTCGCGTATCAGCTTGGCCTGACGGACCCATGCGTGTATGTGCATATGCCGGGCGGTACGCTGACGGTCCATGTTGACGAGGAAATGAACGCGCAGATGACCGGATCGGCGGACTGCATCGGGCGGATCACGCTGTCGGATGAATTCCTGCGCAAGTATCAGATTATGAAGGAGTGACCGGCTGCGGTCACTCTTTTAATAATGGATCCAAAATGTCGCGGTCTGTGGCTTGCAGCGGGGAGGGACTGTGAATTGTAATAAATGGATTGGAATCTATACCGTCGGATGATAACAAAATAACAGGAGAACAGATATGGGTACAGCAATTGCAACGCTGAAAAAGGGAGAGGGACGCTCGCTGAAGGCAGGCGGTCTCTGGGTATTTGATAATGAGCTTGCATCGGTCGCGGGGAGCTTCGAGGACGGAGATCTCGTGATTGTGCGGGATTTTGACGGCTTTGGGCTCGGGCGCGGCTTCATCAACAGCCGCTCGAAGATCCGGATCCGGATGCTGACGAGGAACCCGGATCAGGAGATTGACGAAGCGTTCCTGAGGTTGCGCGTGCAGGAAGCCTGGGATTACAGGAAAAAGACTGTGGACACGTCGAGCTGCCGCGTGATTTTCGGGGAGGCTGATTTCCTGCCGGGGCTTGTCGTGGACAAATTTTCGGATGTGCTTGTCGTGCAGTCACTTGCGCTGGGGATTGATCGGCTGAAGCTGACGATATTGGACGCGCTGCGCGAGGTGCTCGCTGCGGACGGGATTGTGGTGCGCGGCATCTATGAGCGCAGCGACGCGAAGGTGCGCAAAAACGAGGGGATGGAGCTCTGGAAGGGCTTTATCGGGGAGCCGTTCGATACGGATGTGGAGATTACCGAGAATGGCGTGAAATACATGGTCGATGTGAAGGAGGGCCAGAAGACCGGCTTCTTCCTTGACCAAAAATACAACCGCCTCGCGGTACGGAAGATTTGCCGCGATGCAAAGGTGCTCGACTGCTTCACGCACACCGGCTCCTTTGCGCTGAATGCCGGCCTGGCCGGGGCGAAGAATGTGCTGGGCGTCGACGCTTCCGAGCCTGGCGTGGAGCAGGCGCGCCTCAATGCGAGGCTGAACGGGCTGGAGGATCGGGTGCAGTTCCTCTGCGCCGATGTGTTTGACCTGCTGCCAAAGCTTGAGGCGGATGGAGAAAAATTCGACGTGATCATCCTCGATCCTCCCGCGTTCACGAAATCCCGCAGTTCCGTGAAGAACGCGGTCAAGGGCTACCGGGAGATCAATCTGCGCGCGATGAAGCTGCTGCGCGACGGAGGTTTCCTTGCGACGTGTTCCTGCTCTCACTTTATGACGTACGAGCTGTTCACACAGACGGTCGGGCAGGCTGCCCGCAACGTGCACAAGCGTCTCCGTCAGGTCGAATACCGCACGCAGGCGCCGGATCATCCGATCCTCTGGGCGGCGGACGAGTCGTATTATCTGAAATTTTATATCTTTCAGGTGTGTGATGAGAAGTAGCCAAAGCGCAGGAAACCGGCATCGGACGGAGCTGACATTACAAAGGGCAAACGCGGCTCGCATGCTGCGTAAGCAGCAAAATACCTCTTGCGAGCCTGCGTATAATAAATATAAGAAAACTGGCATGAGTCAGTACCAGTTTTCTGGAAGTTTACGTATAAGCGTTACTTATCCATCTTTGCCAGCATAGATTGATAAAGCTCCTGTGTTTCGTCAGCATTCTTCATTCCGATAACAAGTG
>CAYRKA010000098.1:0-2431 GCA_964424785.1 uncultured Lachnospiraceae bacterium
CCGCTGTCAGGAAACAAAAGATGTCTCACAATGAAAGAAGCCGCCGCCGGAAAGCTGCCGGCAACGGCATATTCTCAATCATCTTATTTGCTTTTCTGATTCGACATCGTCTGGATGCCCTCGATTGCCAGGACAATCGCCAGGACAACAAGCAGCACGCCAATGCCGGCACGTGTCCAGCACCATCCGGCCTCAGCCGCACCTGCCGTTGCATTCTTCACATTTGTGAGGATCGTCTGGCAGAGCGATACGATCGTTACGACAAGCATAAATGCCATCGGGAACAGGAACATCTTATTGTTCTTTCCCATCTTGCCCAGCCACGCGGCAACAGCCAGCAGGCCAAGTGCCGCAAGGAGCTGGTTAGCTGCTCCGAACAGCGCCCAGATCTTCGCATAGCCTGTCATACCAAGCGCAATGCCAAGTACAACTGTGATGATCGTTGAAACATACGGATTGCACAGGACCTTCTTAAATCCTTCCGCGTTCTCCGCCGTCTCTCCCGAGTCAAGCCAGAACTCCTGGAACATATAACGTGCAAGACGCGTAGCCGTATCCAGGGAAGTCAGGCAGAATGCCGACACCGCAAGGATCAGCATGGAATAAATCACGCTCTCCGCACCCGCGAGGAACGGGATCGTCGCACACATACGGGAAATCCCTGTCGCAAACACAGCAGTCGGGGTCGTCACGCCGCCCGGCACATATTCCTTCCAGATATAACCTACCGCACACAGGGAGATCAGCGCGAGCGCACACTCAATCAGCATACCGCCGTAAGCAATCGGGCGCGCATCGGATTCCTTGTCCAACTGCTTGGCCGTCGTACCTGAGCCTACCAGCGAATGGAAACCGGAAATAGCACCGCAGGCGATCGTGACAAACAGTGCCGGGAACAGGCTGCCGAGAGAAGTGCCCGCACCATACTCAGCTGTATCCACAAAGCCCGTGAAAGCCGGGATATCCAGTGACGGGTGCGCACCAATAATACCAACCACAGCCACAATCATCATACCATAAAGCAGGAATGAGCTGAGGTAATCGCGCGGCTGCAGCAGGATCCATACCGGCGTGACGGATGCGATCGCGATATAGATACCAACAATAATCATCCAGGTGTTGCCGTTCAGATACAGCGGATGCCAGTTGTAGCCAATCACCATACAGACAATGATCGCAGCTACGCCAATAATGGTAGAAACAGCCAGGGAAGCGTTCCTTCTGTAGACCATGAAGCCAAACACAATCGCGATCAGGATGAACAGGATCGAGATCATGGCAGTCCTTGCATTTGCCGCGCTGGCAACTGTGTCAAGCACGCCCGCCTCATCGTATGTAGCTTTGAACGTATTTGCGACGATCGAAGCGAACGCTGCGACAACAAGGATCAGCGTCAGGTATGAGAAAATAATAAACAGCTTCTTCGCCCTGGAGCCGATACTCGTCGCGATAACCTCGCCGATCGACTGCCCCTTGTTGCGGACCGACGCGAATACCGCTCCGAAATCATGGACCGCACCGAAGAAAATGCCTCCGATCAGGACCCACAGCATAACCGGAACCCAGCCGAATACCGCCGCCTGGATCGGGCCGTTGATCGGGCCTGCGCCCGCAATCGATGAGAAATGATGCCCCATCAGCACAGGAGCCTTGGCAGGCACATAATCCTTGCCATCCTCCAGCTCATGGGCCGGCGTCGTCCGATTCGGATCAACGCCCCACTGTTCAGCCAGCCATTTTCCATAGAACAGGTAACCAAGCACCAGAACGGCGATGCCAACAAGTAAAATTACTACCGCATTCATGTTTTTTGCCCTCCTTTTTCTCTCATGAATTTAGTATGCTTTTCATAAATTTCGCGTTGCCTCTCCCGCTGCGGTTCGTAAGTACCGAGCCGTCCCCGCGGACTATAGCAGCCGTATGGAAATCCATCCAGCCATACCACGAAAAATGAAAACTTTTGTATATCCGGCAGCGCTTCAAAGCCTTCGCGGCCCCCTGTGTGCACGTGTCACACAGGAACACTGCCGTAATGTAGCTGTACATATGGCCCGGCTTCGGATCCACCAGCTTCATCCCTTCCTCATATGCATAATCCCTGCACCGCGCATACAACTCCTCCGTAAGCTCCTGCATTGAGAATATATAGACAAATTCATTGCTGTCAGCATCCCAGAGCTTTGCCTTTTTGACAAGCACATACTTCTCGGAATGGACATAAAACCTGCAGTGCGCCACGGCCGGGACACCGTCCACAGGCTCTTTGCCGTACTGCTCAATATCGAAATATGCACGGTAACCGGCAAGCAGGCGCTCCAGCATCTGATCGCGGTCCGCAGGCTGATGCTTCACATTACTTTTCATACTTAATCTCCGAATATCCTGTTCAAAAATGCCGGTACATCTGTACCGGCATTGCGCCGGACTCCCT
>CAYRKA010000098.1:2531-8391 GCA_964424785.1 uncultured Lachnospiraceae bacterium
TCTCCCGCAGCTCATAATCTCCGAGTCCCGGCACAATCGCCATCAATTCCAGCATCTCCAACGGGCTGATATCATTTTCGATTCCCGTAAACAGCTTCACCGCAAGCTCCGTCAACGTCCTCACAGGCGCTCCATGCATCGACGCGAAAATCTCCTTCAGCACATCCCTCTGCCGCTGTGTCCGCTCATAATCGTTATTGCCGACAAAACGGATACGCATATAGGCGACGGCCTGGTTCCCGTTCAGCAGGAGCGTGCCGCTGCAAGCCAGATAATCCTCCTCCGCATCCATGCTCGTCAGATATCCGTTGAGCGCACTGACCTCCTCATCGCTTACCGTTATCTCTACGCCGCCCACAAGATCAACAATATCCGCCATATCCCCGAAATCGACAACCGCATAATTGTCAATGTCAAGCTCATAATTGTCCTCGAGCGTCTCCATCAATGTCCCGGCTCCTCCGGCCGCATATGCGTAATTCAGCTTATGGACGCCGTATCCCGGAATATCCGCATACAGATCACGCATAAAGGAAGTCAGGATAATCTCCTGCGTATCGCGGCGGAGCGTCGCGACAATCATAACGTCTGAATTGCCGTTCCAGCTCTCGTCCCTTTGGTCAGTGCCAATCAGGAGAATGTTGTATTGCGTATTACGTTCCCCGGTATTATCATTGTTCTCTTCTGACGCACATACCGGCCTCTGCATAGCCACAACTGCCCAGATGCTTAATATCATTGCTGCAACCAGCTTCAAAATCAACTCTTCTCTGCATGACATCCGCCCATTCTCCATGAATGACCTTTCCTCCTTTTTCCTGTTACCGCGTTAAAGCAATCAACATTAAGAGCTATTGTAGTACGTATCCTGCCAAAAATCAACAGGAAACTTTCTTGTTGTCTTTACAGTTTCTGTCAGGTATAATCATCATATTAAAAGTACCGCTTTTACAATGCGGTACGGACAGGGGGATTTGTATTATGAAGGTACTGAATTTCGGCTCACTGAATATAGACAATGTCTATAATGTCACGGATTTTGTCCAGCCCGGCGAAACAGTCCTGTCACTCGGTTATCATATCTTTTGCGGCGGCAAAGGGCTGAACCAGTCCGTTGCGCTCGCGAAGGCCGGGGCAAATGTTTATCACGCCGGAGCCACAGGCACGGACGGAGCCCCGCTTCTCGACACGCTCCGGGCTGCAGGAGTCCGCACGGATTTCCTTCGACAGATCGACGGGCCGAGCGGGCACACTGTCATTGAGATTGACCGGCACGGCCAGAATCGTATTATCGTCACTGCAGGCTCCAACGGCAAAATCACACCTGGGGACGCGGACGAAACCCTCTCCCATTTCGGCAGGGGAGATATCCTGCTGCTTCAAAATGAGATCTCAAGCATTCCTTATATCATGGAAAAAGCGTATGCGGGAGGGATGAAGATCGCATTAAATCCTTCTCCCGTCAATGACGCATTGTATACTTTCCCGCTGGAGACAGTCTCCTGGTTCATCCTGAATGAGACAGAAGGGCAGCTCCTCTCCGGCTGCGAATCCGAAGACGGGCAGGACATTCTTGCGGCACTCCATGAGAAGTACCCACAGGCCGCAATCGTGCTGACACTTGGTTCCAAAGGCGCCTGGTACAGCGACAGCGAAGCAACTTTCTTCGAACCGGCACGCCATGTGAACGCGATTGACACAACAGCCGCCGGCGATACGTTCTGCGGCTACCTTCTTGCGTGTCTCGCCTCCGGGGATACTCCCCAGTATGCCATGTCTATGGCCACCTGCGCCAGCGCCATTGCCGTCACACGGCAGGGTGCTGCCCCCAGTATCCCGGCGATGGATGAAGTGCGCACATTCCATCCGTAAATCCGCTCACGGCTCCAGACTTGCCTTGTACAATACGCCTCGCAGGCACACACAATCGGATAGGGAAGATTCCTCGACCCTATCCGCCCGCGCGGCCATCCTAACCTACATCTCATGCATCATGCCCAGCGCTTCGCTCCCACTTGCCTCCGCGATATTAATAGAATGGTTCACGATCCTTGTATAACTGTTCAATGCCTCCACAAACGTCAGCCCCTGCGCGAACGCACACTCCTTGGCGCGCAGCCTCTCCATATGGTTTGTCTGTGCTTTCGCGACGCGCTTCACAATCTTTCGTTCCAACTTCTTGATAATGATCCACCGCTCCGCCGTCATATTCTGGTCATGGAATAAAGTCATCGTCGCGTCAAAGAGATCTGTGTCAAGCAGGCTGATCTTGCGAAGCTCATCCTTCGCGGCCTCTGAATAGGCAAGTCCGTCCTCGACGCATTTCTCTGTCTGCTCGAGCAGCTTAACCGCATGGTCACCGATCTGCTCCAGATCGTTAATTGCAAGGTAGACACAGCCCATATACTGCGACACGCTCGGCGGAAGCTGGAGGGAATTGACCTTCGTCAGATAATCCGTAATCTCTGACGTCAGGAAGTCAATAATCTGCTCATTCTCCCGGATCTCAGCCGCTTTCGAACTATCGTGGTTGATAAGACCCTCTGAGGCATTTGTCAGATTCGTGCGCACGATCGCGGCCATACGCTCGACCTCCTTGCCAACCTGTAGCGAAAGGACAGCAGGCGCCCCTATCATATGCGGATCGATATACTCGAGACGGAACGCGCTCTCGTGCGCCTGCTTCGGGATAATCTTGTAAGTCCATTTCACGACAAGGCTGACAAGCGGCAACAGGACCACGCCGGTCACAACCTTGAACAGAATATGAAACAAAGAAATCTGAAATACCGGACTGGGCACAAGCCTCTCGATCGTCCGGGTCAGAGGCGTGAGCATCACAAGCGGCATAAAAATCGCTGCGCCGACCACATTGAATATAAGGTAAATGCAGGCAGCACGTTTCGCGTTGTTCTTCGCATTGAAAGCAGAAAGGATCGGCGGAGTCGACGAACCGATATTAATACCACAGATCAGAAATGCGGCAAAGTACAGCGGCATCAAGCCCTGCATCGCAAGCGCCTGCAGCACACCGACTGCCGCCGAAGAACTCTGGATGACGGAACACAGTATTATACCGACAACAAGTCCAAGAACCGGGTTCTTCGCGTTCATAATAAAATTCTGAAACGGTTCATAATCCTTGAGCGGCGACATCGCTGAACTCATCGTGTGAAGTCCCTGGAACAGGATACCAAATCCCAGAATGACCTGGCCGACATAGCGGCTGCGCTTCTTATTAGAATAGAGCATCAGCAACGCTCCAAGGCAGATACAGACCGGGGCGATCCCTGATACATCCAGCGCAATCAGCACGCTCGTGATCGTCGTACCGATGTTAGCTCCGAAAATCACGCCGGTCGCCTGCGCCAGATCCATGATCTCCGCGTTGATAAAGCCCATGACCATAACTGTGGTAGCTGACGAAGACTGGATGACAATTGTTACAAGCGCTCCTAACAGGAAGCCCATGACGCGGTTCCGCGTCAGCTTCTCGAGCAGATCCTTCATCTTAGGCCCTGCGGCCATCTCAAGCCCCTCTCCCATATACTTCATGCCAAAAAGGAAAGCGCCGAGTCCGCCCAGCAGTGATATGATACTGTTAATTCCCATTTTGTCTTCTTTCGGAAAAACGCCTTTGTTCTTCCTCTTCCTCCCTCGCGCAATTTCATCCGCCGATTCCCGGCGAACATTACGTAAAACCAACTCCTGCCTTATACAGCATAACATACCGGCTGGGAAAATGCAAAGAAAATGTAAAACAAACGTAAAGGACAGGTAAATTTTAATAATTTGATATTTTTACTAAAAATAAACACTTTTGTCTTAAATAATCGTTAAATTGAATCTTTTGTATTGACATTTAGATAATATTCCTCTATCATATGCATATAAAGTTAAAGGAGGAAACTATTTTGAAGCAAATAACTCTTACAAAATCCGAAAAAGAAATCATGGGTTTGCTTTGGAATATAGACAGGCCTTTAACCGCTACGGAGATAGTTAATATGACACCTGAGCGGACCTGGAAGAAAAGCTATATCCACCTACTTATCAACTCCCTGCTTGAAAAACAGCTCATCAAATCTGAATCCCTTGTCCGTACGGGCAGGAATTTCGGGCGTGCATTTGTTGCAACCATGACAGAGGAGGAGTTTTCGATTCTTCAGATTACAAGCGAAAGGAATTTTTCACAGAAATCAATTCCATTTCTGATCTCCTCCCTGATAGACATGGCCGATGACACGAAGCTGATCGATGAAATTGAGGAAACCCTGTGCGCGAAAAAAGAAGCTTTAATGGGCAAGACAACACAGCAAGATAGCCAAACGCAATAATCGGGTGGGCGGATTTATCTGCCCTATCCGCCCTGTACACATAAAAGAAGCGGGACTCCGGAGTAATCCGAAGCCCCGCTTCTTTGCCATGATTGCGTCCCTTCCCGCAGAGCGGAAAACTGAGTTCACGGATCCGCCCATGCGCCGGAACCGCCTCCATTCATAGCGGAGCGCTGAAAGCACATGAGTGGCTCGCATTCAAATCTGCGCGTCAGGCCTTGTTCTCACTGCCAAGAACGTCTTTGATCTTGTGCGCAACGACAGCTTTCACATTCGCACGGCCAGCTTTCAGATAATCACGGGGATCGAAGATCGACGGATCCCTGAACAGGACCTCACGCACACCTGCTGTCAGGCCAAGGCGAAGGTCGGAATCGATGTTGATCTTGCATACTGCAGATCTGGCTGCCTCGCGGAGCTGATCCTCCGGGACACCGATTGCATCCTTGAGCTTACCGCCATTCTCATTGATAATCTTAACATATTCCTGCGGAACGGAAGATGCGCCATGAAGAACGATCGGGAAGTTCGGGATACGCTTCTCAATCTCATGAAGGATATCGAAGCGGAGCTGCGGCTTCGTGCCTGGCTTAAACTTGTATGCACCGTGGCTCGTACCGATTGCGATAGCAAGAGAATCGACACCTGTCCTGGAGACAAACTCCTCAACTTCATCCGGCTGCGTATAAGAAGAATCCTCAGCGGAAACCTTAACGTCGTCCTCAATACCCGCAAGCTTACCAAGCTCAGCCTCTACTACTACTCCGTGAGCGTGGGCATACTCCACGACTTTCTTCGTCAGCTCGATATTCTCTTCGAACGGATACTTGGAGCCGTCAATCATAACAGAAGTGAAGCCACCATCGATGCAGGACTTGCAGATATCGAAATCCGCGCCATGATCCAGATGAAGAGCGATCGGAATATTCGGGTTCTCAATCAGCGCAGCTTCAACCAGCTTCACAAGGTATGTGTGGTTGGCGTACTTCCTTGCGCCAGCGGATACCTGGAGGATAATCGGGGAGTTCAGCTCACCCGCTGCCTCTGTGATTGCCTGTACGATTTCCATATTGTTGACGTTGAATGCGCCTACTGCATAGCCACCCTCATATGCTTTCTTGAACATTTCTGTGGTTGTTACTAATGCCATGACTTAAATTCCTCCTTTATAATTAGGTTTGGATCTATTCTACCACATATTCTTTCCATTTACGATATTTTTTTATCAAATCCTGAAACTTTTTTCGCAGATATTGTTTGTATTGTTGCAACAAATAAAAAAATACAAAAAATTCAAAAAAGGGTATTGACAGAATCCGAATCATAGTGTATAGTATATATCGTCCGACAGAGATACAGGTCGAAAAATTGAAAACAAATATGCACGAGTGGCTCAGTGGTGGAGTATCGCCTTGCCAAGGCGAGGGTCGCGGGTTCGAATCCCGTCTCGTGCTTTCGAAAAGCCTTGATTTTGATATGCTCCCCATATGGTAGACAATGGAAATATCCAAAAACTATCATAT
>CAYRKA010000099.1:0-8185 GCA_964424785.1 uncultured Lachnospiraceae bacterium
CTGTGAATAGTAACACTTTCGGAGAAAATTAAGATTCGCCCACTTGACTATTATTTTCGGATAGTGCAATATATTAGGGAAATAATAACAAAAGGGATGGGCTGCCCTGTTGGGGGACGCGGCAGCTAATGTGCATTCAGAAGGGTAAGGGACGTAAGTTGAAGAAGAAAAGAAAAGGCTTGAAGATTGCTGTGATTACGATTATTTGCATCGCCGTCATTGCGCTGGCGGTAACCGGCGGATATCTGTACCAGAAGGTCAACAGCGGTCTTTTTTTTGAAGGGACGACGATCAACGGATATGATGTGTCCGGGCAGACCTGCAAGGCCGTGCTGCTTGAGATGACGCAGGATTTCAGCGCGCCGGAACTCACGATTATGGAACAGGGCGAGCCGGTGCTGACGCTGACACTTGAAGACATGGGGTACACAATCGATGAGATGACACTGCTCGATTCGCTCAAGGACTGCCTGCGCCAGCAGAACCTGAACCTGCTGTTCAGCCTGATGGACGGCAATTCGTTTGAGATTGAGATCCCCTTCACATATGATGAGAACAAATTCCGCAGTGCTGTTACGGCCAAAGCATTCTCCGCTCCGCGCGTAGCCAGCACGGACGCTGCGATGCTGTACGACGGAGTTTCCTATTATATTGAGCCTGAGACGTACGGCAACGAGCTCGACGATGCCGACCTGCAGGTACTCGTGAAGGATTACGTCGACCATCTGACCTCCCAGAGCCGACCGCAGCCCGACGCGTCGATCGATGTGCCGGAATCCTTCTACTATCTGCCTGCGGTTACACAGACGGACAGTGAGATGAACTCGCTGATGGATATTTACAACTCATACTGCAAGGCCTGCATCACGCTGACCTTCGGAGAGCAGAGCGAGGTCATTGACTGGACCACGATCCAGGGCTGGCTGGATATTGAGGACGGCACAGCCACAATCAATGAAGAGGCCGTTTATGACTACGCATACAATCTTGCTGCCAAATATGATACGCTGTACTACAACCGGGATTTCACAGCACACGACGGCTCCACCATCCACTATGAGAGCAGCGATTACGGCTACCAGATCGACACCGATGCCGAAGCGCAGCAGCTTCTTGCGGATATCGCATCCAACACAGCGGTGACGCGCGAGCCGGTCTATGCTGTCAAAGGCTACTGCCGCAACGGGCGTGATGACATCTGCGGCAATTATGTCGAGGTCAATCTCTCCGCGCAGCACCTGTGGTTCTATCTGGACGGGGAGCTCATTGTCGAGACAGACATCGTGTCAGGGCTGCCGACGGCAGAGCGCGAGACGGCGACCGGGGTCTTTATGATCCCGTACAAGAAGAGTCCGGAGACACTGAAGGGAGATACCTGGTCGGAGGATGTCACCTACTGGATGCCGTTCCACGAGGGGCAGGGCCTGCACGATGCGCCGTGGCGCAGCTCGTTTGGCGGCAATATTTACCAGACGAACGGCTCCCATGGATGCGTCAATCTCCCGGCTGACGCCGCACAGACCATCTATGAGCATATGGAGGAGCGCATACCGATCTTCCTGTACAAATAGTCAGTCACCGACAGCCATCTGATTCGGTTCCAGCCGGGAACACGACCGTGATCTCGGTTCCTTTCCCACACTCGCTGTGCAGCTCGATCTGCGCATGATGCTGCGCCACGATATGCTTGACGATCGCAAGGCCCAGGCCGGTACCGCCTGTCCGCTTCGACCGGCTCTTGTCCACACGGTAAAACCGTTCGAAAATACGTTCCCGGCTCTTCTCCGGGATCCCGATTCCCGTATCCGCGACCGTGACGGCCGGGCTGCCGTCACGCAGGCCGACGGTCACATCGACACGCCCACCCGGGCGGTTATAACGGATCGCGTTGTCACAGAGATTATGCAGCAGCTCCTCCAGCATCTCCCGGTCCCCATATACACAGCACGGCGCTCCATGACACGCAATCGTGAGGTCATGGCTGGCCGCCGGAAGCTGCAGCATATCCACACACGTATCCGCGAGTTCCTTCAGATCGTTTTTCGTAAAATCCACCTGTTTCTGGTCGCCGTCAAGCTCCGAAAGCCGGATGATATCGTTGATCAGAGTCAGCAGCCTCTTTGCGCTGCGGTGAATCTCCCCGGCAAAGCGCTGCACCTCATTTTCCCCGGCGATCCCGGTCTCGATCAGCTCCGCATACCCGGAGATCGAAGTCAGCGGTGTCTTCAGCTCATGGGAGACATTCGCCGTGAACTCCTGGCGCATCTGCGCACTCTTCACAATATCCTTGTGCTGGCTCCGGATCGTCGTGATGAACGGCACCAGCTCCTCATATGTGTCAAGATCACCTACGCTGTCGATATCGGCGGCCAGCCTTTCGATCGGACGCATCAGGCTGGCTGTGACAGAGCGGGACAGCAGCAGGCAGATGATGAACATCAGCACTCCGATCCCCACGATTCCGAGAATCGTGCTGCGGAACACGCTCCAGATGCCGGCCTCCTCCTTGCTGACGCGCAGGATCTCGCCGTTTTCAAAGCGGCTCGCGTAATAGTACATATCCCGGCCGAGCGTATCCGAATGGCGTATGCTGTAGCCCGAACCCGTCTGCTCTGCCGCCACGACCTCCGGTCGGCCGGCATGGTTCTCAAGCCCGCTCTCCTGTGCCCTGTTGTCAAATTCCACGGTCCCATCCCTGCCAATCACCGTGATGCGCAGCTCCGAACCGGTCTCCGTGTACCGTCCGGCAAGCTCCTCCCCGGAGGATGCCATGCCAAGCAGCAAGTCGGAATACGTCTTCATATCATTGATCACCTGGCTGCGGTACATATGATGAAAAATGGCAACCACTATGATGAGGGTTGCCGCCAAAGTCAGAAATACCGTCAGCAAAAGGTATGTATTGATTTTTTTCTTCATACGCCCTGCTCCCCCGTCAGCATATATCCGACATTCCGCACAGTGCGGATCATCGCCCCGGCGCTGCCGAGCTTCTGGCGGAGCGTCTTGATATGCATGTCAAGTGTGCGCGATTCACCTTCAAAATCCGTCCCCCAGACCCGGTCGAGGATCCGGTCGCGCGGCACTACGATCCCCGCGTTCTGCAGCAGCAGCTTCAGAAGCTCATATTCCTTGTAAGTGAGCTCGCACGGCTCATCTTCCACAAAAACAGCCCGCTTCTCATCGTTCATAAAGACCGGCCCGAGACGGATTACCCGCTCCTCCATGCCGTGGCTCCTGCGCATCAGCGCCTTCACGCGCGAAATCAGCTCCATGATGCCGAACGGCTTCGTGATATAATCGTCCGCCCCCAGGTCAAGCCCTTTGACCTTGTCGAGTTCCGTCGTCTTCGCCGTCGCCATGATGACAGGCAGCCTGCGGGTGTGCGCCGCAGAGCGGAGCTTCTGTACAACCGACAGCCCATCCTCATCCGGCAGCATGATATCGAGCAGCACAAGCGCCGGGATCCGGTCATTCAGCTTCGCGAAGAATGACGCCGCGCAGTCAAAGCCCTGCACCTCATAGCCCGCATTCTTCAGCGCGAACATCTCAATCTCCCGGATATTCTCATCATCCTCCACAATATAGATCAAGGCCATCGGACAGCCTCCCTTCCGCTCCGCCCGGCCATATTTCCGGGCAGACCCTTTTCTAAATGTTTGTATTTTATCGTATCCATCCCGCCCTGTCCACAGAAATCTCCGCAGCCTGCATAAGATTATACGCAAGCAACGTAAAATCAAAGAACAGCCTATGTAAAATCCATGTAAAATATTTATCCGTCCTCTGCGGACACATTCATCAGAAAACCCTGATACCGCTTTCTCATATCAGCCAAACCTCCCTGAGATATATTCCTCTGTCTTCCTGTTCGCAGGCGTCGAAAACAGTCTCCCGGTGTCGTCATACTCAATCACTTCTCCGAGCAGGAAGAACGCCGTACGGTCCGAGATGCGGGCCGCCTGCTGCATATTGTGCGTCACTATGACGATCGTATAGCTCTTTTTAAGCTCCGCCACCAGATCCTCAATCCTCGACGTCGAGATCGGATCGAGCGCAGAGGTCGGCTCATCCATAAGCAGCACCTCCGGGGACGCAGCGAGCGCACGTGCGATACAGAGCCTCTGCTGCTGGCCGCCCGACAATCCGAGCGCGCTCTTTTTCAGCCGATCCTTCACCTCATCCCAGATCGCCGCGTCCCGGAGGGCCTTCTCGACAATCGCGTCGAGCTGCTGCCTCCTCCTGGTCCCGTGTGTCCTCGGCCCGTAGGCAATGTTGTCATAAATACTCATCGGGAACGGGTTTGGCTTCTGGAATACCATGCCTACCCGCTTCCGCAGCAGATTGACATCCATATCCCCGTAAATGTCCTCGCCGTCCAACAGCAGCCTGCCGGTAATCCGACAGCCCGCGACGAGGTCATTCATTCGGTTCAGGGACTTCAGAAGCGTCGATTTGCCGCAGCCGCTCGGGCCGATAAAGGCTGTGACCTTATTCCCCGGTATCTTCAGATTGACCTTTTTCAGAGCCTGAAAGCTGCCGTAGTATAAATCCATATTCTGTATGTCTATTTTCCCCATATCGTCTCCCTGAAACCTTTCCACACCTGTTATCCCTGCAATCGTCAGCCTCTCCAGGATCTGTTCCTCTTTTCGGAATCCCCGGTTCTTCATTCTGTCCGACCCAGTTTCCCGACCAAATCATAGCTGGCCGGAACAGCCAGGCGTTTATCTCCGCCCGCGTGTCAGTCCCCGTGCAAGGATCGTGGACAGTGCGTTCAAAAGCAGCACGACCACGATCAGCACAACGGCCGTCGCATATGCCTGGTCCATATAAAGCCCTTCCGTCGAGAGCACATACATATGGACGGCCAGTGTCCGGCCTGAGTGAAACAGGTCAGACGGTATCTTCGCAAGCGTGCCGGCCGTGTAGATCAGCGCCGCCGTCTCCCCGACAATGCGCCCGGTCGCGAGCACGACGCCCGAGAGGATCCCCGGGACTGCGGACGGCAAAACGACACGGAAAATCGTCCTCAGCTTCCCAGCGCCCAGCCCGAATGACGCTTCCCGATAGGCATCCGGCACTGCGAGCAGTGCCTCCTCTGTCGTCCGCATCACGAGCGGCAGGGTCATGATGACGAGCGTCATGCTCCCGGCGAGCAGGGACAGCCGCCAATGCAGCGCCGTGCAGAAAAACAGCATACCGAACAGGCCGTAAATAATCGACGGGATCCCCTGAAGCGTCTCAGCCGTGATGCGGATCAGGCTGACGACACGGCTCCCCTTATTTGCGTACTCTGCCAGATAGACCGCGGAGAATACCCCGAACGGCACCGCAACCAGCAGTGTCAGGAGCGTCATCAGCAGCGTGTTCACGAGCGCCGGAAACAGCGACACATTATCGGAATTGTAGGTAAACGCGAAGAGTCCCGGGGTCAGATGCCGCACGCCCTTTACAACGATAAAGCCCACGAGAAAGACCATAACCGCAGCGGTGAGGGCCGCTGACAGCCACACAAGCGCAGCTACAGCCGCGGAGAGCGGGTGTCGGCTCATTTTTCTTATTTTACTCATATGACATCCTCCGTTTCATGCAATGTGAACGCCGCATCTCGCAGGAACTCCGGCTTTCCTATATTTATTCCTATGTCATTCTCCGTTTCAGCGCCGACACACTCAGATTGATAATCAGGATAAACACAAACAGCACAACGCCGGTCGCAATCAGCGCCTCCCGGTGCAGGTCGGCCGCGTAGCCCATCTCAATCACAATATTTGCGGTCATCGTGCGCAGCCCCTTCAGGAGCCCCTGCGGCATCCACGTCTGGTTCCCGGCGACCATGATGACGGCCATCGTCTCGCCGACCGCCCGCCCGATCCCGAGTACCACCCCTGCGATGACGCCGGAACGCGCAGCTGGGAACACGATGACAAAGACGCTGCGCTCATGCGTGGCCCCCAGAGCCAGCGACCCCTCATAAAAGCTCTCCGGCACGCTGCGGAGCGCCGGTTCCACAACGCCCGTCACAGTCGGGAGGATCATGATCCCGAGCAGGACCGAGGCCGTCAGCATTGTGCTCCCGTCCACGCCGGTCAGACTGCGCATCAGAGGCACGATCACGACCAGGCCGAAAAAGCCGTAGACAACCGACGGGATCCCCGCCATCAGGTTTACCATTGATTTCAGGCCCGGGTACAGCTTTTTCGGACAGTAAAACGCGAGGAAGACCGCGAGCAGCAGCGCCGTCGGCACACCAATGACAATCGCGCCTGCAGTCACATAGATACTGCCGAGTATGAACGGAAGGATCCCGAACAGGTTGTTGGAAGGCTTCCATTTCTGCCCCAACAGGAATTCCGGCACACCGATCTCAAGCATCGCCGGGATCCCGTTCGCAAAGAGGAAAATACAGATCAACGCCACCGCGAGCACCGAGGTGAAGGCCGCCGCAAAGAAGACAGCCTTCATGATTCGTTCCGAAGCTTTCCCTGACATATGAATCCTCTCCGGCCTTTTACTGCATCAGCTCTTCCCACGTTGTGATCTCACCTGTGTATACAGCCTTGACCTGTTCGCTGGTCAGCTCTGTCACGCCGCTCTCGTTGTTTACGATCACAGCGATACCGTCCTGCGCGATCACAGTCGGAGCCAGCCCCGCCTCAATCTCGCTCTCCTTGAGCCCGCGCGACGCCATGCCGATATCACACAGCCCGTCGATCGCCGACGTCATGCCCGTCGTGGAATCGCTCTGCTGCACCTCGACCTCAACCTTGTCATTGACCGCCTGATACGCCTCGGCCAGCTTCTCCATCACCGGCGTCACGGAAGAGGAACCTGCCACTACGACCTTGCCTTCCGCCTCGCCGCCCGCAAATGCTTCCGCCTCACCCACGGAGATATAACCGTTGTCCGTAATGACGGCCTGTCCTTCCTCGCTCATGATGTAATCGATAAAATCCGCCGCTGCATCGCTGATTTCTTCCTGAGTCGCAATATTGAACGGACGCACAACCTTGTAATCGCCGGAAAGGATATTTTCCACGGTCGCCTCTGCACCGTCGATCTTCACCGCTGTCACGGTGTCGTCCAGCGAGCCAAGCGAGATGTACCCGAGCGCATTCACATCACCCGCAACCGTTCCCATCATGACCGAAGTGCTGTTCGTGATCTTCGCCGCTTCCGTCGTATAATCAACCTTATTCCCATCCTCATCCGCTTCCTCGATACCGAACAGCTCGATAAACGCGCCTCTCGTGCCGGAGCCGTCCTCTCTTGAACAGATCGTGATATCGCCCTGTGCAGCCGCAAAAGCTGTCATCCCCATGCTTCCGATCATCATTGCAGCCACCGCTGCCGCCGCTGTTGCTTTCTTCATATTCTTCTCCTTTTCTCCGCGCATACCTGTCCTATGTGTGCCTGCAGCTCTGCAGGCCATCCTTCCGCGCGGCCTGTCGTATTTGATTGCCTCATCAGTTACAGGAAGCATTTTAAACTGCGAATGTAAAATACAAAATCCATCTCCCGTAAAATAAATGTAAAAACGGGCAAAAAAAGACGCATGGTTTACGAATTCCTTCCCATGCGTCCTGCATTCCATTTCAATCCTGCCTGCCGATCGTGACCTGTTTCCCTCTATCCCGGCCGGAAGCTTCCTCCTCATAAAAGGCACCCTCTCCTGACATACCTGTTTCCTGATCGCAGCGGATTCCGCATTTTTTCACGAAAAACTATACCTGAGAATTACATACCGAACTGCTTCTCCACAAATTCTATTAATGATCCTACGCTCATTTCCTGTCCGAATCAAGATCCTTAGACTTTGCCTCATGTTTTGGGATGGCCTCCAGCGCGTAGATGTCCCTGTCATTGACGCAGCAGAAGAGGTTCCCGTCAAATGCCCTGATGACCATCGCTTTCGTGCCCCTGCGGTAGTGAACCTGCATCCCATGGGAGTCAAGCATCCGGTAATACTGCTTTTCAAACTGGAGGCAATGGCCGCTGTCTACGGTACGCTCGTCCAGGACGGCAAGGGTCAGGTTAATTTTTTCATCAGAGGGTTGATTTTCAAACACAGATCTGATACCATCCAAGGGAAGGGCGAACTTCCCATTGAATTCCTTTATGTAGGAGTTCAGGAATTCATTGGCGGCATCTATGGTCGCGATCCCTGCCAGCCGCAGCTCGA
>CAYRKA010000100.1:0-8083 GCA_964424785.1 uncultured Lachnospiraceae bacterium
TATGATCGGAAGAGGTTATCGGAAGAGTTTGGGAAAACCGCATTGCAATGTGGCGGAATAGATGTTATAGTTGAGGCTGGAAAAAGCCTGCAGGCGTCGGCTTGTATTGTGATGCGGCAACGCGCGGTACGGGAGGAATCTGCCGGGTACAGGATGACCATGACCGGAAGGAGAATGATTGTATTATGAAGAGACGATGGGATAAATTGAATGCCTGCGGGCTGATATGCGCCATAAGCCTGGCGGCAGTGTCCGTGACAGCGTGCGCACAGGAGGCGGAGAAGTTTGTGCTCGACGTGGACGGGGCGCAGATAGCAGTTGTGAATGATACCGGGGAGGAAGTGCTTTCAGCGGAGGTGAGAACAGACGCGGCAAATGCACAGGACGGAGGCGGGACAGACGCGGCGGATGCACAGGACGGCGCTGGGACGGACGCGGCGGATGCACAGGATGGCGCTGGGACGGGCACGGCAGGGCAGGACAGCGCGGACGCTTCCTGGACGGTCGTGCTGACGACGGAGGACGGGGAGCGGATTTTCGAATCTGCAGAGCCGGAAGCCTGGACGGATGCCAGGCTTGTGGAGGAGCAGGGCTTCTGGTATATCCGGTATACGGACGCGGAGGGCAGCCAGTGTGAGCTTGCGGAGACAGCCGATCTGGTGGAGCCGGACGAGCCGCTGACGATGTGGACGCTGACAGATGTGTACGTGCGTGAGGCTGCGGACGGGGCATCCGAGGCGCTCGCGGTGGCAAATCTCGGGGACGAATGCACTGTGACGGCGCTCCTGCCGGGCTGGTATCAGGTAGAGTACGGCGAGGTCACGGGTTATATCAACCACAGGTTCCTGACCGACGATGAGGAGGAGGCCGAGGCAGCCGGGCAGCAGGAACAGGCGGCGAGGGAGGCCGCGGCGGCAGCGAATTCCTACAGCTTCTCCGGCAGCGGCGGAGGCGGCGGACAGGCGGCAGGGGGCGGCGACCCGGAGGCGTGCCTCGAGAACGGGCTGCTGAACTGAGCGTTGTAATAACAGTAAATGGGTTACGGAATAGGCGAAATCATCAGAAATAGTCAGGAGAGGGAATCTACAATGAAAAAGAAAAAAATCGGGGACATCCCAAAGCGGATCATGATGCTTCTTCTGTGTGCGGCGCTGGCGCAGAGTGCGGCGCCTGTCGGCCCGGCAGTGCTGCAGGTGCAGGCCGCATCTGTGAAGAAGGGTCTGAAAAAAGAGGGAAAATATTACTATTATTATGTGAATGGCCAGCGCGTTAAGAACACATGGAAGACAGTAAACGGCAGGAAGTATTATTTTGGCAGCAATGGCAGGGCATATGCCGCTCCGAACCTGAAGTCGCAGGGCTACACGCAGAATGTGGTCGTCAAGAAGATTGGGAAATATTACTATGGCTTTGACCGCAAGGGACGTATGGTGAAATCTGGCTACTACAATAATCCGAATCAGTATGACAGCAGCGGGAACACGATGACGTATTACTTCAATGCGAAGGGGCGTATGGTGACAAAGAAGTCCAAAGCGATCCGCAAGGCGGGCGATTACCGTGCTGACGCCGCCGCGGTGCGTGCGATTCTCGGAGAGCCGCTCCGGGAAGAGCCGCTGGACAGCTGCTTCGAGGAGGACGGCGATGATTACAGGCTGGTATACAAGACCGTGGCAGTGACGATCCACAGATATACGGATGGCCATGAGATCGTGTTCGGAATATTCCCGGCATAGGGAGCGGAGGTACTTATGAAGAAGCAATTATACAGATTTTTTGCCGCAGCGGCCCTTTGCCTGGCGCTGGCAGCCTGCTTTTCCTGCACAACGCTTGCGGCGTCTTATCAAAATGAGATTGTCACAAAGGACGGCAAGCAGTATTATTACAACAAGTCCGGCAAGCTTGTGAAGGGCAAATATGGCTATAAGATCGGCAAAAGCTATTACAGGATCAGCAAGTCGGGTGTCTTGAAAAAGGTCAGCAAATCGGAGGGCCTTGCCGGGATCCAGATGAACGCGTGGTACGGCAAATCCAAATCCCAGGTGCTCTGGCAGGCTTTCCAGTGGTCGGCGAAGCTTCCGTATTTTACGAACAGCACGAAAGCGCCGTCAGGCCTGTCAAAGACTGCGTATTTCGGCCAGTACGGTTTCCAATATGGGAAGGGCGATTGCAATGTGCAGGCGGCGACATTTTACTGGATGGCGAAGGTGCTCGGCTACGATGTGAAATTCGTGCAGGGCTATGTGCCGACGGCGCAGGACGCATCGGGCAACATTACAAAATATGGGGCACACGCATGGACGACGATCCAGATCAAAGGGAAGACGTATGTCTATGACCCGAATTTCTCCGGGTACTGCACTCAGAAGCATATGCTCAAGGAGATGAAGTCCGGCTACAAATTTACTTATGGTACGAAGAATACATATCGGTATTTCAGCAAAAAGAAGAAGGAACTTAAGTAACCGGAGGTAGCCATGTCACTCGTCTCAAATGCTTTCCTGTTGTTTGTCGCGGCTGCCGTCGTGCTGTATTACCTCGTGCCGGGGCGGCTGCAGTGGGTCGTGCTGCTCGTGTTCAGCTACCTCTACTACGTGTCCGGGAATGCGAAGTACCTGCTGTTTATCGTGTTTTCGACGGTTGTCACGTACTGCTTCGGGCTTGCAATCGAACGGCTGCGGCAGCGCGGGACGCCGCAGGGGACGCTGAAAAGGGTCGTCGCGCTCGGTATCGTCCTGAACCTGGGAATGCTCGGCATTGTGAAGTATACGGGCTTTTTTGTGGAGAACCTGAACCTTCTGTTCCGTCTTGACCTGAAGGGGCTGGAGATCCTGTTCCCGCTCGGCATCTCGTTCTACACGTTCCAGTCGACTGGCTATCTGCTGGACGTTTATTGGAAGAAGAGCGCCGCGGAGCATCATTTTTTCCGATACGCGCTGTTCGTTTCGTTCTTCCCGCAGCTCCTGCAGGGGCCGATCGGCAGGTTCCGCCGCCTCGCGCCGCAGCTCTACGAGCCGCACGCGTTTGACATCCACAATATTTCATATGGCCTGCAGCGGATGATCTGGGGCTTTGCGAAGAAGATGATCGTCGCGGACTGGGCGGGCGTTTTCGCGGATGCAATCTGGGCTGACCCCGACCGCTACAACGGGATTGCCCTGTTCGGGCTGCTTTTTTACGGGATACAGCTCTATGCCGATTTTTCGGGCGCGATGGATGTCGTGATCGGGATCGGCAATCTGTTCGGTATTCAGCTGGATGAGAATTTCCGGCGCCCTTATCTCGCAACGTCGATGGCCGACTTTTGGAAGCGCTGGCATATCACACTCGGGGAGTGGATGATGGATTACGTGTTTTATCCTGTCTCCCTCTCAAGGTGGATGATGAAATTCTCTAGGTGGTCCAAAAAGAGATTCGGCAGGAAGACAGGGCGCGTCGTACCGATCGCGCTCGCGGATCTGATTGTGTTTTTCCTCGTCGGGATCTGGCACGGCGCGAGCTGGAAATATGTGATGTACGGCCTGCTGAACGGCGGCATTATCGCGTTCAGCGAGCTGATGGGCGGCAACTACAGAAAAATGCGGCAGGCATTGCATATCAGGGGGGATGAGGCGTGGTACCACGTTTTCGCGGTCGCCAGGACGTTTGTCCTTGTCAATCTCCGATGGTTTTTTGACCGTTCGGACACGCTGACGCAGGGGTTCTATATGATCCGCCAGGCTGTGACGCATTTTGCGCCGTCGCAGATCCTGGATATCGCGGCGGGGAGCGGCGGGACACAGTTCGTGCCGTGGGCGCTCCTGATTATCGCTGTCGGCTGTGCCGTGATCGTCACGGTCGGTATTTTGCAGGAGAAGGGCTGCCAGATCCGGGAGAGCCTCGCGAGGCTGCCGCTTCCTGCCAATGTAGCTGTCTGGCTGTTTTTGCTGGTGCTGATCGGCATGTTTGGATCGACGGCAGCGCCGAGAGGGTTTATCTATGCACAATTTTAAAAGACGGATCCGCCCGCTGTGCGTGGCCGCAGCGGCTGTAGTGGTGTTCCTTGCGCTGGATTACGCGCTTTATCCGTGCACATTCACGCGCAATGACATCCATGCGGTGCTCACGGACCGGTACGATGACCTGTATCTGGGCACCTCACATGGCAAGATGGACATCGATCCGGAGACGATGGAGGCTGTGAGCGGCAGGAGCGGCCACAACCTCTGCGTCGGCGGAGAGTACAGCCAGGATTCCTATTATCTTTTGAAGCTGGTCCTCGAAAAGGGAGATCAGCCGTCGCGCGTCGTCTATGAGGTGTCGCCGGGATATTTCACCTCCGAGAAGGAGGAGGGCAACAATTACCTGCTGTTCTATCACGAGTTTCCGCTGTCCGTGTCGAAGCTTGCGTATTTCCGGGACACGGTCAAGGACTGCGATTTCCGCACGGTGCTGTTCCCGTGGTATGAATACACGCTCTCGTATGAGCTGGGGCACCTCGGAGAGACCGTCCGCAAGAAGTGGACGGGGGACTACGGGGCGGAGGATCTGCGCTCGGACACACAGGAATACCACGAGAGCGGCTTTGTCGAGCGGTACGCGGTCGATCCGTCGCAGCTCGCGATGGTGGAGCTGCAGGAATTTTCCGAGGAGACAGTCGTTCCACAGAACATGGAGTATCTCGAGAAGCTGATCACGCTCTGCCGGGAGAATGGGATTGAATTTGTCGCGCTCGTGACGCCGATGCCGGGAGATACGCTGGCGGCGTACGCGGAATCGTTCACAGCGGCGTATGAGTATTTCGGGAATTTCTTCGCAGAGCATGATGTAAGATACCTGAACTTCAACAGCGACCAGTATTATGAGGCGTTCAGCCATGATATCACGGCGTACACGGACTATGACGGCCATCTGAACGGCGACGCGGCGCGGGAATTTTCCAGGCTGCTCGCCCAGGTGCTCGACGGCACGTATGAGCCGCCCGCGCAGCAGGAGACGGAGCGCGTGATTGCGGGTTAAGTGCAGAAGAATGTGCTGCCTGTGCAGACGAATGCAAGCCCATGCGTCAGGAGACGGCGTGTGGGCGCAGGGCAGCAACAGGAGGATTTATGAAATCAGTATTGGAATATCTGGAAGCATCCGCTCGGAGGTTTCCCGACAGGACTGCGTTCGCGGATGAGACGGGCGCGTGTACGTTTGCGGAGCTTGAGCGCGACGCGAGGCTTATCGGCACGCGGCTTGCCGCATACGATGTCGCGCACAGGCCTGTCCCGGTCATGATGGAGAAGGGCGTGCTGACGGCCAAAATCATGATGGGCATCCTGTATGCGGGCGGATTCTATGTGATATTGGATGAGAGCCATCCGGTTCGCCGTCTGGATCAGATCCTGGAGACACTTTCGGATGCCGCAGTCCTGATTGCGCCGTCTGAGAGCATGGATATGGCGCGGCAGCTCGCATTTGGAGGTGCGGTGCTTGAGCCGGACTCCCTCCTTGCGGGGGAAGCGGATGAGCAGATGCTCTCACGCATCCGGGAGAGCCAGTGCGACATCGATCCGCTGTACGTCCTGTTCACATCCGGTTCGACCGGCGTGCCGAAGGGTGTCGTGGTGAGCCACCGCTCGGTCATCGATTTCATGGAGTGCTTCACCGATGCGTTCGGGATCACGGACGCGGATGTGATCGGCAACCAGGCGCCGTGGGATTTCGACGTGTCCGTGAAGGATATTTACGCGGGGCTGAAGACGGGGGCATCGGTGCAGATCATTCCGAGGAAGCTGTTCTCGTTCCCGATGCTGCTGCTTGATTTTCTCGAAGAGCGCAGAGTGACGAACCTGACGTGGGCTGTGTCGGCACTTTGCATTGTCTCGACACTGGACGGTTTCTCGTACAAAGTGCCGTCGTCGCTGAGACGCGTGATGTTTTCGGGAGAGACGATGCCGGTCCGCCACCTGAACTACTGGAGACGGTACCTGCCGGACGCGATGTTCGTCAATCTGTACGGCCCGACCGAGATTACGTGCAACTGTGCTTATTATATTCTTGACCGGGAGTTCGCGCCGGGCGACGTGCTGCCGATCGGGCAGGCTTTCCCGAATGAGAAGGTCTTCCTCCTGGACGAGCAGGACCGTGAGGTTACACAGCCGGGGGAGAAGGGCGAGATCTGCGTGTCCGGGACTGCGCTCGCGCTCGGGTATTACCGCAGCCCGGAGCAGACGGCGAAGTCATTTGTGCAAAATCCGTTGAACGGACGCTATCCGGAGCTGATCTACCGGACAGGCGACCTCGGGCTGTATAATGACCGTGGCGAGCTCTGCTTCACCTCGCGCAAGGACTTCCAGATCAAGCATATGGGCCATCGGATCGAGCCCGGCGAGATCGAGTGCGCGCTGGAGAAGGTGGAGGCGGTCGTGCGTTCGGCCTGCTTCTTCGACCAGGAGAAAAACAGGATCGTATGCTGTTATGAGGGCGATGCCGGCAAAAAAGAGATCCGGGAGGCGCTGCGGAAGCTGTTGCCGGAGTATATGATCCCGAACGTGTTTCGGCAGACGGAGCATATGCCGGTCACGAAAAACGGGAAGATTGACCGGAAGGCGCTGCAGGAGCAGTATGCATCATAAACAGCCAAAAGTGTGGTGATTAAAAAATAATAGGCAAAAATGCGGCGGTCAGGCCGCGGAAAGGAGAACAGAATGGAAGAACTGATGGAGATTTTGGAGGACATCTGCCCGGATGTGGATTTCGGGGCGGAGACGGCTCTCGTAGATGACAAGGTGATCGGCTCGTTCGAGATCCTCTCGATCATCAGCGAGATCAGCGACGCGTTCGATATCACGCTGACGCCGGCCGAGATCATCCCCGAGAATTTCAATTCCGCGCAGGCATTGTGGAATATGATCTGCAGGATACGGGGATAGATGAGTCTCCTGACATGAAAAGTTTCAGCACTGCGCCAGTGCGGGATACGGGCTGAGAAGGAATGTTCTTATTCCTGTAGGATGGATTTGGGAGAAAGGGAGAGGCTATGAGAAAAGAGATGAGGCGTGCCGGTTTCGCGGCAGTATTATTCCTGCTGGCTGTGATGCTGTTTGCGCTTCCGGTCAGCGCAAAGAAGAGCTACAGTAACCAGTGGGTTATGAACTCCAAAGGGAACGTGAGCTACTACGATGCAGACGGGAAAAAGCTGAAGGGTATGCAGAAAATCGGGAAGAAGTATTATTACTTCGACTCTAAAGGGGTCCAGCGGACTGGCTGGCAGAAGATCAAGGGCAGCTATTACTATTTTAATATTGCGAACAAGGCGAAGGGCTCCCGTGTGAGCTCGAAAACCGTCAACGGGGTCACGCTGCGGAAAAACGGCAAGGCGAAGCTGACCGCCTACAGCAAGAGAAAGCTGGCGCTGATGATCAAAGCAAACAAGGTGATCGAGAGTATCACGAACGCCGGGATGACGAAGAAGCAGAAGCTGGAGGCAGCCTTTGCGTATACCAAGCAGCATCTCCGATCCTACAATATCGGCGGCTTCAAGAATATAGAAAACTGGGATATGTTCTACGCGGAGCTGCCGTTCAATACTGGTCGGGCTGACTGCTATGCTTATGGGGCATATTTTGCGTACCTCGCGAACGCCGCCGGAGGAAAGGCTGCGGCAGTCTCGTCGGGCGGCCACGGCTGGGCTGAGGTCGACGGCCTCGTCTATGATGCGAACTGGGCCAAGGTAAGCAGTGTGGACACGTACTGCGGCATGTCCTACAGCCTGAGCGGCGTCGGCGGACGCCCGAACTACAAGCCGAACAGGCGTTATGTGAAGGCAATCTGAAAAATTCAGACTATTATGAAAGGAAAAAGCAAAGTATTGCGAATTATCGAAAAGACAAAAAAACAGTTGACAATCCATGCTACTGGGGCTATAATACAAGATGCTGATAAGCAATGTGCGTTTAGCTCAGCTGGATAGAGCGTTTGGCTACGGACCAAAAGGCCGGGGGTTCGAATCCTCTAACGCACGTCGATGAGACAACCGGGAAACCTCAGGGCAGGCTTTCCGGTTTTTTTTATGCACACAGGGCGGCAAGGTATTTCAGCGGCAGAGCCGCTGCCGCCC
>CAYRKA010000101.1:0-7995 GCA_964424785.1 uncultured Lachnospiraceae bacterium
GCCGCTGCCGCTGCCGCCTGCCGTGCGATTAGTTGATGGATGCTTTGTAGAAGTACTTCATTCCCTCTACGGTGCTGTATACGCCGTCCACATAGCTCTTGAGCATATACGGATCGTTGTAATAGTAGATCGGAACTACACACCAGGTATCCATCAGGATATCCTCTGCCTGGTGCATCAGCTCTGCACGCTCCGCCAGGTCTGCGGTTGTACGGATCTGGGAAACGAGGTCGTCATATGCCGACCAGTCAAGCGCCTTGGTATCGTCGCGGCCGAACTGGCAGTCGTTGTTTCCGGATTCTGTCGTAAACATCTCAAGCATATTGATCGGGTCATTGTAGTCCATGATCCAGCCTTCGCGGGCAACATCGAAGTCGCCATTCTTACGGGTGTTCAGGAATACGTTCCACTCCTGCTGCTCGATCGTCATCTCAATGCCTACGGATGCCATATCAGCCTGGATCGCCTCAGCCATCCTGACATTCCCCTCGGAATTGTTGGTGAGATAGGTGAATGCGATCGTCTGGGTCGGCGCATCTGCAGCCGTATCATAGAGGCCGAT
This sequence comes from uncultured Lachnospiraceae bacterium, assembly GCA_964424785.1. GTDB lineage: Bacteria > Bacillota > Clostridia > Lachnospirales > Lachnospiraceae > Choladousia. Next base: position 563 of record CAYRKA010000101.1, read on the forward strand.
GGACTCAAGCAGGGACTTTGCCTCCGCTACATTCGCTTCAAAGTCTGTCCCGTAGTAATCCTTGTTCTTGAATTCTCCGCCATTGCCATCCGCGCAGCCTTCCGGGATAAACGTTGTGGCAATCTTCTGGTCGTTCTGTGCAATCGAGTCAATGATATACTGACGGTCGATCAGCAGGCAGAGCGCCTTGCGGAATGTCTTCGCCTGCTCCTCATCGAGGCCAAGGCTCGCGTACAGCTCAGAATTGTAGTTGAAGCCTACATAATAAGTACCCAGATTGTCCACACTGTAGTACTCAGGGGACTGCTTTGCCGTGCCCATCTCAGCTGTCGGGATACTGTCGATGAAGTCGAGGTCACCTGTCTGGTAAGCCGTGTAAGCAGCAGTGTCATCGCTGGTCAGCATGACATTCAGCGTCTGGATATTCACGGAATCCGCATCCCAGTAGTTTTCATTCTTCACATAGGTCATATCAGAATCGTGGTTCCAGCTCTGCAGTGCAAACGCACCGTTTGAGACAAAAGACTCGCCTGCATCCTTGGCCCATGTGCCGTCCGGCTGCTCATCCGTAACACTTGCCTCTACCGCCTCCTCATATACCGGGAAGAAGTACGGGAACGCACACAGATCCAGGAAGTACGGGCAAACTGCCTTCAGGGTAACGGTAAGTGTCTTGCCGTCCTCCGACGCAACGACATCTTCGTCTCCAAGGCCGGTCTCTGCGCTGTAGCTCGGGAACACATCGCACAGATATGCATAGTCGGCTGCTACGGTCGGATCAGCCGCGCGCTTCCATGAATAGACAAAGTCGCTGGCATCCAGGGATTCGCCATTTGACCACATCAGGCCGTCACGCATGGTGAAGGTGTAGGTCAGTCCATCCTCAGATATCTCGTAGCTCTCTGCGCATGCAGGCTCCAGTGCGCCGTCTGCATTGTAGCGCATCAGGCCCTCAAAGCTGTTCACTGCGAGGCAGCCTCCGTCTACTGTGCTGTTCAGCGCCGGATCCAGATGGTCCGGCTCAGAAGACATCCAGATATTCAGTGTCGTCGGATCTTCTTTGGTGCTCTCAGCCGCATTGGCAATTGCTGTGTTCGGCACAACCATTGCTGCCGCTAACAACAGGGCAATCGTTTTCTTCATGTTACATTCCTCCTATTTTTTTGCAGAAGGGCGGAAACGCCCCTCCGTTTATTTGAAAACCACACCGCAGCACTGCGCGAGGTGGATTTCTACGTGGTATGGACTGCGTGATTATGATTATAGCAGTTATCTTAAATTGTGCAAGCACTTCTGCGAAATTCGCACATATTTTACAGGGCGGAGGGACTGTGAATAAGCCGCGGGGCGCCAGCAGGCTGCTCCTACCGGTTCCAGCACGCCACGAAATGTCCGTTCCCGCGGTCCAGCAGCTCGGGGCGTTCTGCCACGCACTGGTCGGTCGCGTACTTGCATCGTGTGCGGAAAGGACAGCCGGTCGGCATATTCAGCGGGGACGGCACGTCTCCCTCCAGGACGATCCGCTGGCTGCTGCGGGCGGTCTTTGGATCCGGGATCGGCACTGCGGACAGCAGCGACTCCGTATATGGGTGGATCGGGTGATCCATCAGCTCGCTGGAAGCGGCCATTTCCATCATGTGGCCGAGGTACATGACTGCGATCCGGTTCGAGATGTGCCGGACGACCAGAAGGTCATGCGCGATGAACAGATACGCCATGCCTCTTTGCTTCTGCAGGTCTTCAAACATATTGACAACCTGTGCCTGGATAGACACGTCAAGTGCGGACACCGGCTCATCGCAGACGATGAACTTCGGGTCCACCGCGAGCGCGCGTGCGATGCCGATCCGCTGGCGCTGCCCTCCGGAAAATTCATGGGCGTACCGTGTCGCGTGCTCTGCGTTCAGGCCGACTGTCTCCATCAGCTCCATGACCTTCTCATGCCGCTCGGCGCGGGTACGGTAAAGCTTGTGTACATCCAGAGGCTCCCCAATGATATCCTCGATTGTCATGCGCGGGTTTAAGGAGGAGTACGGATCCTGGAACACCATCTGCATCTCCTTGCGGAGCGAATGGATATTCTTCTCGGTCACTTCGGTGCCCTCGAATTTGACCGTGCCGCTGGTCGGCTTGTACAGGCGCAGCAGCGTGCGGCCCACAGTCGTCTTGCCGCAGCCTGATTCCCCTACAAGCCCGAGCGTCTCGCCGGGGCGGATAGAAAAGGAAACGTCATCCACCGCCTTGAGCGGGATTGTCTTAAAGCCGCTTCGGATGGGGAAATACTGCTTCAGATGGCTGACCTCTACCAGATATTCGTTCGCCATTACGCGCTCACCTCCTTGTACATCTCCTTGATTTTCATCCAGCAGGCGGCCAGGTGATGGTCGTCCAGGCGGATCTCCGGGGGTACCTTGTTCAGGCAGATCTTCATTGCCTGGTCACAGCGCGGGCAAAACGCGCAGCCCTCAGGCATATTCAGCAGATTGATCGGGGTGCCTCCGATCGGCACAAGACGTTCCCCTGTATTGGAGAGTGTCGGGATCGAGTGCAGCAACCCTTTGGTGTACTCATGGGCGGGCGCATAGAAAATGTCGTCCGCCGTGCCGCGCTCACAGACGCGGCCTCCGTACATTACGATGATCTCGTCGCACATCTGTGCGATCACACCCAGGTCGTGTGTCACCATGATAATCGCCATCCCAAGCTTCTTCTGCAGGGACTGCATCAGCTCCAGGATCTGCGCCTGAATCGTCACATCCAGGGCCGTGGTCGGCTCGTCCGCGATCAGGATATCCGGCTCGCAGGCCAGGGCCATCGCGATCATGACTCTCTGGCGCATCCCGCCCGAGAGCTCATGGGGATATTGCTTCACACGCTTTTCCGGCTCATTCACACCGACCAGGGTCAACATTTCGACAGCGCGCTCCTTCGCTTCTTTCCGTGTGCGGTCCGTGTGCAAAAGCACTGCCTCCTCCAGCTGGTACCCGATCGAAAAGACCGGATTCAGGGAGGTCATCGGATCCTGGAAAATGATCGAGCAGCATTTTCCACGGAAGCCGGACATCTGCTTGCTGCTCCATTTTGTGATGTCTTCGCCTTTGTAGAGCACCTTGCCGCCGGTGATCCCGCCGTTATCGGCAAGGATCTGCATGATGGAATACGCCGTCACCGATTTGCCCGAGCCCGATTCGCCCACGATGCCGAGCGTCTGGCCGGGCTCCAGGCAGAAGCTCACGCCGTTTACCGCGTGCACCTCTCCGTTCTCTGTCTTGAAAGTTGTGTGCAGATCCTGCACATCCAGTATATATTTATAATCAGTCATTTCCCCACCTCACTTGATATTTCGCGGCAATTCCTCAACGGGACAGCTTCGGGTCAAACGCATCCCGCAGGCCGTCGCCCAGCAGGTTCAGTGCGAGCACGATCAGGCAGATCGTGAGCGCCGGGAAGAACAACCGCAGAGGATAGGTCTGCAGGCCGCTCCTTGCTTCATTCGCGAGCGACCCCAGCGACGGCATCGGCGCTGAGACGCCCAGCCCCACAAATGCCAGGTAGCTCTCAGTAAAGATCGCGGATGGAATCTGCAGTGCCGTTGTGATGATGATAACGGAAAGGCAGTTCGGCAGGATGTGGCGGCGGATGATCCTCGGCGTCGATGTGCCGATGCACTTCGCGGCGAGGACGTACTCATTTTGCTTGATGGTCAGGATCTGCCCGCGGATCAGGCGTGCCATCGACACCCAGTAGAGCAGGCCGAATACGATGAAGAGCGAGATCATGTTGACGCCCAGCTTCGCAAGCACGGTGCCCTGTATTTTCGTAGCCAGGGTCTCATTCAGCACGACAGAGAGCAGGATGATCAGCAGCATATCGGGCAGCGAATAGATGATATCGACGACACGCATCATATACATATCCACGCGCCCCCCGAGATAGCCCGAAATCGAGCCGTACAGAAGTCCGATGACCAGCACCAGCAGGGATGCGAAAATCCCGACTCCCAGTGAGACGCGTGCGCCGTACACGACACGGATGAAATAGTCGCGCCCCAGTGAATCCGTCCCGAAAATGTGCGGGAAGACCTTCTCACCCGCATCGATCTGTGCCTGCTCCGATGCACTGTATTCGAATGGCCCCAGGTTATTGGAGCCCTTCATGATGTCTGCGTAACCATAGGGGACGACCTTCGGCGCAATCAGGCAGACCGCGATGATCAGGATCAGTACGACGATCGACCCCATCGCGAGCGGATTCCGGCGCAGACGGCGCATACCGTCCCTGAAAAAGGTCGTAGACTCGCCCATGACTTCCTGCTGCCGCTTTTCCTCCTCGGTTGCATGTTCAAAATCCTCCATATGGAATTTGCTCAAATCCACCTGGGCGGAAAAAGGAGCACGTTTTAAATTATTTGCCATCTTTGTTTCCTCCTTAATCCAGTTTGATCCGGGGATCTATGATTTTGTATAAAATATCTGTCAGAAGATTTGCGGTCACCATGATGAACGCAAGGAAAATCGTTGTCGCCATGATCATTGTGTAGTCGCGGTTCGTGATACTGGTGACGAACTTCGACCCCAGACCGCCGATATTGAAAATGCTTTCGACTACCATCGAGCCGGTCAGGATGCCGCCGATCATAGGCCCCACATAGGTGATGACCGGAATCAGCGCGTTGCGCAGGCCGTGGACGAAAATCACTTTGAGCTGCGCGACGCCCTTGGCCCGTGCGGTCCGGATGTAGTCCTGGCCCAGCGCGTCCAGCATCGAGGTCTTGGTCAGCCTGGTGATATATGCCATCGGTGAAAAGGAAAGGGCGATGACCGGAAGCACGACGTTATTGCTGCCTGCGGTAAACGCAGGCACCCAGCCCAGCTGCATACAGAAGAAGTACAGCAGAAGCGTCGCTATGACGAAGGAAGGCATCGCCGTGATCAGCGTAATCAGGAAGACGATCACACGGTCCGGCCATCGGTTCCTCATAAGAGCCGCCGTCGAGCCAAGGACCAGCCCCAGTATAATCGCGACGACCGCTGCTATGAGCCCGATCTGTGCGGAGATCGGAAAGCTCTCCCCTATAATATCGTTGATCTCGCGGCCGTTCTTCAGGCTGATACCCAGGTCTCCCTGAAGCAGCTTTTTCATATAGAGCACATACTGCACCGGGACAGGCTTGTCCAGGTTGTATCTGGCCTCGAGCGCAGCCTGAGTCGCGGCGCTGGTCGCTTTCTCTTTGTTAAATGGCCCCCCCGGGATCGCATTCATTGCAAAAAATGTGATTACACTGATCACGAAAATGGTCAGGATAGCGAGCAGGACACGCTTCACGATGTACTTAACCAATACGCTTCACTCCTTTGTTTGTCTGAATTTGCTTTCACGCAACAACACGGCAAAGCTATACCGCAAAAAAAATCATCTGCCTAACCGCCCATGGTCAAAATGATATGCCACTGCTGTCAGTGAACACAGATGATGTATTGCTGAAAACATTTTTTTAGATTATAACCAGTTACATTTTTTTTGTCAACAATTTTAGGAAAATGGCGCAGAATACCGTATAAGCCAATTTCAGGGAAATGGCCTGAATGCCGGAGCGGCGCGGCTGAATCATTACCGTTCAGCCGACAGGCCACGGGCCGCCTTTTGCGAAGGCTACAGGCCGCTACAGAAGGAAACGGAACGCTTTATTAAAAATACCCAGGATGCGGATGCTGATGCGGCGGCCGGCGGTGAGTTCGCGCCGGGTATGCCCCGCGGGATATTCGTAGGTCCATGTGAGGGCCGCGGCCTGGCGTTCTGTGCCGTCAGCCTGGCTGTCGGCGGAATCAAAGCTGCCGGAGATACCCGGGGAATCCGTAAGGCTGTCTGTGTCAGGCCGGGAAACGGATTGATTGTCTGCCGTATCGGGGCTCCCTGGCAGGGTGACGATGCGCAGTGCCTCTTTTTCATACTGCTCCATATAGGAGCGAAGCTGCGCATTTAACCCAGTGCTGTCAATCACCAGCATCAGCTCCGTGTCAAGGTACGCGCTGCGCATATCCCAGTTGAAGGAGCCGATGCCGCTGATGCGGTCGCCGATCGTGAAGCATTTGCCATGGTAGGAAACGCCGCTGTCGTATTCCAGGATCTGTACGCCTGTGCCCAGGAGCTCGTCCCTGTGCAGGTAATAGTCAGCGGCTCCGAATGGATTGCCATTATTCGCGACAGAGTTCGTCATCATGTGGACGGGTTCATTTTTTGCGCAGACTTCACGGAGCCGTTCCTGCATCCAGTCGCTGCACAGGATATACGGCGTGTGGAAAAAGACTTCGCCCTCAGCCTGGCGCATCAGCTCGGTGATCTGGTAAAAAACGACGGGCTCCTTGACACCGGTCTGGATCGGATTCGAGATCAGGGTGATCCTGTCCGCCGGGACGGTCTGCAAGCCGTAATCCGTTTCCTCAAACCAGTCGGCATGGGTTTCGTGGAGCTCCTGCGCGAGCGCACGGAGCTCCTCAAGGCTGCGGCTTACCTTGTTCTTTTTCCAGAAGGGGACAGGGACGCTGCTCTCCTTGCAGTCAGGGAGTGCCCAGATCGTCTCAAAATAATCTGCGACCTGCTGCAGCGAAGAAGCCTCACCGCCGGAGACCACGAGCACATCCCAGTCATAATTGATATAGTCCGTATCGTCCCCGAGAAAATAGTCAAAGGTATTGCGTCCGCCGAGGATATAGGCGGTGTCGTCGGCAATCAGATATTTGTCGTGCAGGCGTCCCATCAGCTTGTATGGCTTCAGCAGGTTGACGGGATTGTATATTTTGAGCGTCACGTGGTCCGTCTGGGCGAACGCGGCAAAGTACGGGTTCCCCATTCCATGTGCGAAAAAGGAGAAGCCATCGATCAGGACACAGACATCAACGCCTCTGTCTGCCGCCTCCATCAGCGCGGCGAGCATGATTTTTCCGCTGTTGTCGGAGCGGAAGTCAAATGTGGAGAGGACGATGCGTTCCCTGGCGTGGGAGATCAGGCGGACACGCTCCGCGAGCGCATCCCCATTGTCAGCGAGGATGCAGACACGGTCAGACGCATACGTTTCCTGCCCGGCAGGCATATCGGCGCTGTCGGCGGACGTTGACCCGTAGTAATCCGCCAGCGAGAAGGAAAGCTCCGTCTGTTCGGATGGTTCCGGCTGCTCGCGGTATGGCAGACAGGCCACACAGATATATGCGGCGAGCAGGATCGCAGCCACCCGTATGGGCAGATGCCGGCGGCGTTTCGGTTTCGTACGTTTCTTCCGTATCAATTGCACAGCCTCCTGTATTCGTGCGGTATGGGTTCACACAGCCTGTATTGGCACAATGCTTGTCCGGAATAATGTGTTACTATTCGCAGTCAGATGCGAAACAGATATACAGCCTCTTACGTGCGAGCACGACGAGTCTATATATCTATTC
>CAYRKA010000102.1:0-7965 GCA_964424785.1 uncultured Lachnospiraceae bacterium
TTAAAAGTCAGGAGAAAAGCGGGGGATTCCTTCACCCGTGTTCCAGTACTGGAGTTAAATGTATAAATTCCTCGACAGAACCGCTATGGATATGATAAAATCAGCGAGGATTGGCGCGTTTCACCGATTGCCATGAAGAATCGGGGGGAACTTTTTAATTGCAGGAACGGAGGATACAACGATGTATGGATTTTCATGCGAGATGCTTTCTTCACTGGCGTATGAGCTGCCGGATGAGGTGTTGAAATACAAAATGTGCGGCGATTACGCGGCGGCATCTGAGGCGGCGGACCGCTGGCTGGGCCGCCCGGTGGCGGAAGGCTTAAAGGACAGGCTGCGCCTCGAAAAAATCATGCTGGAAAAGCTGCCGGAGGACTTCCCGTATACAAAGGGGCAGGTTATTGCGATGCTCCGTGAGCAGGTGTCAGACTTTGACGAGGCGGATCTGGAGCGGCTTGACCGCGAGGGACTTGCCGAATGGCTGTTTATCGGCGGCGAGAAGCATTATATCCACAATATTGTGCGCAACGTGACAGCGAAGGATCCGGAGATCAGGCAGCGTGCGGGGATCGCGCCGTCCGGCCATGCGCTGCAGGAAGTGATTGAGGAGATGCGCAGCGAAGGATTTGCATGCCGCCGGATCCGGCTGCGCGAGTCGATCCGGCTGAATGACGGGCTGTTCCGCCCCGGCAGGAAACTCAGGATACATCTGCCGGTCGCGGCGGAGCATCATCAGATATCCGATGTGAAGGTGTTCGCGTATACAGGGAGCGAAGCTGCTGCGAAATTGCAGGCAGGGAGCTGTACGGTTACAATAGATCCTGCGGATTCTCTCTGCCGTGCGATCTGTTTCGAGGATGTGCCGTCAGAAAACAGGGAGTATTTTGTCGAGTATGAGTACACGGTAAACGCGGTTTACCATGATTTCTCTGAGAGGGACCGGGAGGAATCCGCGAAGCATTTTGTGCAGGATCCGCAGGCGCAGCTCTATCTAGGGGAGCAGGCGCCGCATATCCGGTTTTCGCCGTATCTGTGTGCGCTGGCAGCGGAGATTGCGGGTGAGGAGCGGGAGCCGCTTGCCGTGGCGCGAAGGATTTACGATTATATTACGACGAAGGTACGCTACTCGTTCATGCGGGAATATTTTCTGATGCCGGATATTCCGCAGTATTGCGCGCGGAACCTGCGCGGCGACTGTGGAGTGCAGGCTCTGCTGTTTATCACGCTCTGCCGGCTCTGCGGCATTCCGGCGAAATGGCAGTCCGGCCTGTATGCCGCGCCGGGGGATGTCGGGCCGCACGACTGGGCGCTGTTCTATGTGGAGCCGTATGGATGGCTGTTTGCCGACCCGTCGTTTGGCGGCGCTGCCTTTGCCGACAGGGATGAGGCGCGCAGAGACTTTTACTTCGGCAACCTGGAGCCATACCGGATGGCGGCGAACAATGCGTTCCAGCAGCCGTTTGCGGTGGGGAAGCGTTTCCTGCCGATCGACCCTTATGACAACCAGAGCGGTGAGATGGAGTCGGAAGAGCGCGGGTACGGCCGCAGTGAGGTGACAGTGTCGCGGAGCCTGACGGAAATACGAAGGATCTGATAGCGGGAGGGGCATACAGAAATGAATCTGACAAAGGAAGAACGGATGGCAAACGGGAGCATTCCCGGCCTGATCGTGAGCATGAGCGTTCCGGCGATTATCGCGCAGGTCATCAACGTTCTGTATAATATTGTAGACCGGATTTACATCGGACATATTCCGGGCGTCGGCGCGGCTGCGCTGACGGGGGTTGGGCTGACGTTTCCGATTGCGATCTTGATCTCGGCATTTTCGGCGTTTGCTTCGTCGGGCGGTGCGCCGCTGTCTGCGATCTGGCTTGGCAAGGGCGACCGTGACCATGCGGAGAAAATCCTCGGGAGCAGCCTGTGGCTGCTGCTTGTGTTTACGGTGGCGCTGATGGCAGTATTTTACGCGTTCCATGTGCCGTTCCTGTATGCGTTTGGCGCGAGTGACGAGACATTGCCGTACGCTGCGTCTTATCTGCGGATATATCTGGCGGGCACACTGTTTGTCGAGCTGGCGCTTGGGATTTCGCCGTTCATTATGCGTTCGACCGAATGCCTGATCAATATTGTCATGAACCGCCAGCTTCAGGTGTACGGGAACGACCTGTATGTTGGCAGTATGACGATTATGCAGAGCATCATGCAGTTCATGTCCGCCCCGCTGGCGGGGTTCACACAGGGCATCCAGCCGACGTTCCTCGCGCTCGGGCAGGCCAGGATTTCGCTGTTTATCGCAATGCTGCGCAAGGTGATTCTGCTCGTGCCGCTTGCGCTGATTTTCCCGCTGTTCTGGGGCGTGCAGGGAATCTATTACGCGGAACCCGTCTCGGATATCCTGTCGGTGACCGTGGCATCGGCGCTGTTCTTGCGGAATATCAACAGGATTTTGTCGCGGGAGACGCTGGAGCGGATTGCGTAGTACCTGCTGTGGGTGCATCCCTGAACCTGGTTTTCCGCTTTGCGGGAAATTTTCTTGACAAATGCTTCGGGACTGCCTATACTGGGAGAAAGCGTCGAAGGGAACAAGTAGGATACAGCCGAAGGTACAGAAAGCGACCGGTTGATGAGAGGTGCACGCGGGAGCTGTTTCTGAATACATCCCGGAGCTTCGCACCGAACGTGGATATGGCAAGTAGGCTGTGGCGGGGTGACATCCGTTATCTATGTCAGAGTATGCAGGTACTCAGTGAGGCGGCCAGCGTGAGCTGTCCGTGAAATAAGGTGGTAACACGGGATTATGCTCTCGTCCTTATAACAACTATAAGGCGGGAGCTTTCATATTTTAAGGACGAACGGCTCCCGGCACATTTCAGGAGGGAAAGGATATGCAGATTTATGAGGAGCTGGTGGCAAGGGGCCTGATCGCTCAGGTGACAGATGAGAAGGAGATCAGGGATCTGGTCAACAACGGCAAGGCAACGTTTTACATTGGGTTTGACCCGACGGCGGACAGCCTGCATGTCGGGCATTTTATGGCGCTGTGCCTGATGAAGCGCCTGCAGATGGCGGGCAATAAGCCGATCGCGCTGATCGGCGGCGGTACGGCTATGATCGGGGATCCGTCAGGGCGCACGGATATGCGCCAGATGATGACGAAGGAGCAGATCGAGCACAACTGCGACTGCTTCCGGAAGCAGATGAGTCGTTTTATCGATTTCTCGGACGGTAAGGCGCTGATGGTGAACAATGCGGAGTGGCTGCTTGGCCTGAATTATGTGGAGGTGTTGCGTGAAGTCGGCCCGCACTTTTCCGTGAACAGGATGCTGACTGCGGAGTGTTACAGGCAGAGGATGGAGCGCGGCCTGAGCTTCCTTGAGTTCAACTACATGATCATGCAGAGCTATGACTTCTACGCACTGTTCCGGAAATATGGCTGCAATATGCAGTTCGGCGGAGACGACCAGTGGAGCAATATGCTCGGCGGCACGGAGCTGATCCGCCGCAAGCTCGGCAAGGACGCGTATGCGATGACGATCACGCTGCTGCTGAATTCTGAAGGCAAGAAGATGGGCAAGACACAGAGCGGGGCTGTGTGGCTCGATCCGGACAAAACGTCCCCGTTTGATTTTTACCAGTACTGGAGGAATGTGGCGGACGCGGATGTGCTGAAGTGCCTGCGGATGCTGACGTTCCTGCCGCTTGAGCAGATCGATGAGATGGATCAGTGGGAGGGCAGCCAGCTCAACCAAGCCAAGGAGATCCTGGCGTACGAGCTGACGAGCCTCGTACACGGCGAGGAGGAGGCAAAGAAAGCGCAGGAGGGCGCACGTGCGCTGTTCGCAGTCGGGAATGCCGCGAATATGCCGACGGCTGAGATCGCGGAGGCAGACCTGGCAGATGGCGCGATTGATCTGGTCTCGCTGCTGCAGAAGTCCGGCCTGGTGCCGTCCCGCTCCGAAGGGCGCCGCGCGGTAGAGCAGGGCGGCGTGACCGTTGACGGCGTGAAGATCACGGATATCAAGGCAGTGATCACGAAGGAGCAGCTCGCCGGGGACGGTATCGTGGTCAAGAGAGGAAAGAAGAATTTCCGCAAGGTGACGCTCGCGTAATGTATGCCTGACCTGCATTTTTGGAGTCCGGCATCATATATATAGAAGGAAATGGATAACTGCGTGGTGCCGGGACAGTTATCAGGTTGAGTGGGCGGTAGCGTATGGATCCGCAGAAAAATAGATTTCGGGATAATGGGCTGTGGCGGGCATTTGTGAAGACCGGGGCGCAGATTGTGAAGCCGTTGGCGTTCTGGATGCTTGCCGCAGTGCTGCTGTCCTCGTCGTATGAAAGCATTATGCAGATCCGGGGAGCGGCTGATGCAGGCAGTCCTTCCGTTCTTGATGAAGATGCGCCAGGCGCCGGTATCGACGCGCCGGATGACGGCGGCCCAAAGCTCGCGGCGCTCACCTTTGACGACGGCCCGCATCCCGTATATACGGCGAAGCTGCTCGACGGCCTGAAGGAGCGCGGCGTGCATGCAACCTTTTTTGTAATCGGGAAAAATATCCCGGGCAATGAGGATCTGATCCGGCGCATGGATGAGGAAGGGCACCTGATTGGCAACCACACGTACAATCATGTCAGGATTTGCGATATGAGCGGGGATGCTGCCTGCGAGGAGGTCGAACGGACCAGTGCGCTCGTGCGGGAGATCACGGGGAAGAATACAGAATTTGTCCGCCCGCCGTTTGGCGCGTGGAACAGGCAGATGGAGTGTTCGTTTGTGATGATCCCGGTGCTGTGGGATGTCGACCCGCTTGACTGGACGACGAAGAATACGGAGCTTGTGGTGCAGCGCGTGCTGGGAGAAGCCGAAAGCGGCGATATTATCCTGCTGCATGACTGTTACGATTCGTCGGTGGAGGCTGCATTCCGGATTGCGGACGAGATGCTGGCGCAGGGATATGAGTTTGTGACGGCAGACCGGCTGATCCTGGAATGAGAGGAATACAATGGACTTATTTGAATACGCAAGGTCAAAAACAATGAAGAATGATGCCCCGCTCGCCTCGCGGATCCGCCCGCGGACGCTCGACGAGGTGGTGGGGCAGCAGCATATTATCGGGAAGGATAAGCTGCTGTACCGCGCGATCAAGGCGGACAAGCTGAGTTCTCTGATATTTTATGGGCCTCCGGGTACAGGCAAGACGACGCTCGCGAAGGTGATCGCGAATACGACGAGCGCTGAGTTCACGCAGATCAACGCGACGGTTGCCGGGAAAAAGGATATGGAGGAGGTCGTGAAGGCTGCGAAGGACAATCTCGGTATGTATGGCAGGAGGACAATCCTGTTCGTCGACGAGATCCACCGCTTCAACAAGGGACAGCAGGATTATCTGCTGCCATTCGTCGAGGACGGTACGCTGATCCTGATCGGGGCGACGACCGAGAATCCGTATTTTGAGGTCAACGGTGCACTGCTGTCGCGGTCAGTGATCTTTGAACTGAAGCCGCTGGAAAAGGCGGATATCCGGGAGCTGATCAGGCGCGCCGTCTACGATGAGGAGCGCGGGATGGGCGCTTACGGGGCGGTGATTGACGATGATGCCGCTGATTTCCTTGCGGATATGGCAGGAGGGGATGCGCGGGCAGCGCTCAACGCGGTCGAGCTCGGCGTGCTGACGACATCGCCGGATGCGGAGGGCAGGATACGCATCACACTTGATGTTGCGTCGGAGTGCATCCGGAAGCGTGTCGTCCGTTACGACAAGGGCGGGGACAACCACTATGATACGATCTCGGCGTTTATCAAGAGTATGCGCGGCTCGGATCCCGACGCGGCCGTGTATTATCTCGCGCGGATGCTCTATGCGGGGGAGAGCGTGACATTCATCGCGCGGCGCATCATGATCTGCGCATCGGAGGACGTCGGGAATGCGGATCCGCAGGCGCTGCAGGTAGCGGTGGCGGCATCGCAGGCAGTGGAGCGTGTCGGGATGCCGGAGGCGCAGCTCATCCTGGCGCAGGCTGCGCTGTATGTCGCGACCGCGCCGAAGAGCAATTCCGCGACGAATGCGATCTTCGGGGCGATGGAGGCCGTGAAGGAGAAGCCTGCCGCGGTCCCGCCGTATCTGAGTGACAGCCATTATAAAGGTGCGCAGAAGCTTGGCCGGGGGATCGGTTATGAGTATGCGCACGACTGCCCGAAGCATTTTTCCAGGCAGCAGTATCTGCCGGAGGAGCTGGCCGGGAGGAGGTTCTATGAGCCTTCGGAGAACGGCTATGAGCGGACGGTCCGGCGTTATCTCGACTGGCTCCATGAGGAATGAGGGTGAGCGGATGAAGAAAAACTGGATAAACATTACTGCGCTGGCAGTGCTTGGTTGCCTCTTTGTCAAATATTCCGACATGGTGTTTGGCAAAATCTCTATGCTTGCAGGCGCTGCTGCGCCGCTTCTGTACGGCTTCATGATCGCTTATGTGCTGAATATCCTTATGAAAGGGTTGGAGAAGCTCTGTTTCCCGAAGCGTCAGGATGCCCGGGCACAGCGTATCAGGCGCGGGCTTTGTGTGTTCGGCAGTGTTTTTCTGGTGCTGCTGTTGGTGATCGTGCTGCTCCTGCTGGTGATCCCGGCACTGCGCGATGCCGTGCTCGTGCTGACAAAGGATATCCCGCAGTCGTTTGCAAAATTCCAGGATTGGGCTTCTGCCCTGGCGGCTGAATATGGTTATGTGGAGGTGCAGGATTACGTCGATTCGCTGCAGATTGACTGGAACACGATATTTGACAGGCTTGGCAGCGTGCTTTCAAGCGGTGTGCCGGGGATGCTGATTGGCGTGCCTCTGACGGCGACAATGTACAAATGGATCCGCAGCGACATCAACCGAAGGGTGCGGGAGGGCAGGACATGGCGGCAACAATAAGGGACATTACGAGGATGACGGGCCTGTCACTTGCGACTGTCTCCAAATATCTGAACGGCGGCAATGTCCTGCCGAAGAACCGGGAACTGATTGAGGCTGCGGTCACGGAGCTCCACTATGAGGTGAATGAGGTCGCGCGCGGCCTCGCGACGAACAGGACGCGCACCGTCGGTGTCCTGACACACCGGCTCGACAATATGTTTGCGAGTACGATCATCACGGAGGTCGAGGACATCCTGCGCAGGAATGGCTATGGGACGATTGTCTGCGGCTGCCGCGGCGATGAGGAGCTCGAGCAGGATTCGCTGCGTTTCCTGCTCGGCAAGCGGGTCGACGGCATCATCGCGATTCCCACCTCCCGGAGCTCAGCCTATCTGGAGCCTGCCCTGCAGCGCGATATCCCGGTCGTCCTGATCGACCGTATGTTCCGCGACCGCGCGTTTGACTGCGTGCTCGTTGACAATGAGAAGGCCGCCTGCGACGCAGTCAGGATGCTGATTGACATGGGGCATACCCGGGTTGGCATTATCTGCGGGGAGGGGCATATCTACACTGCGAAAAAGCGCCTTGACGGGTATATCCGCGCACACCGCGAAGCAGGGCTCAAGGTTATCCAGGACTATGTGCAGCAGGGGCCGATGGAGGAAGTCGCGTACGGCTACCGCGCGATGAAACGGCTGCTCTCGCTCGGGCTGTCGCCGACGGCGGTGTTTTTGACAAATTATGAGACGACGCTAGGAGGGATCATCGCACTCAATGAGAAGGGCGTGCGCATCCCGGACGACCTGTCGCTGATCGGGTTTGACAACATGATGCTCTCGCGTGTCGTGAAGCCGCGTCCGTGGATGGTCGAGCAGCCGATGGGAGAGATCGCGGCGCAGGCGGCGGAGCTGCTGCTCGGGCGGATGCAAGGAGAGCGCACTGAGGGCGGCGTGTGCGTCATGCTGGATACACAGATGCACGAGGGGGACTCGGTTCGCGAATGGTGCGTGTGAGAGCCAGGCAAAAATTGAAATCAGGAGTTGACAACATAAAAAATGAGTGGTA
>CAYRKA010000103.1:0-7945 GCA_964424785.1 uncultured Lachnospiraceae bacterium
AAACAACAAGGCGAATGATTATGACTTGTTTTTCTTGCAAAGGGAATGTTGAAAAGGCAACTACTTCTTATATGTTCAAATGTAACGGCTGCTATATCATCAGGTAAAATGACAAATCTATTTTGCAGGGGTGTCTGAAGGTCATTCCAGGAAAGGCTTCTACAGCGTCCATGTGAACGACTTGTTTGACATTGACTGCCACCTGTACATGGACGCTTTGCTCCAGCCTGTCCATATCAACAACATCAAACTGACCAGCAAAAATAAAACGAAACGCGAGAGGTATCTTTCTGCTGGGAGCGGGCGGCGAACTGTATGATGTATTTTCCAGGAGTATCAGGAAACGTTTCGCAGCCCGGGGGGACCCGGAGCCGATGCAGCAACAGCAAAGAGCCCGGGGCAGGAAAAAGGCGGAGGAATCACTTTTGGCATCCTGACATAATAATAGAACAAACAGGTTCGGAGAAAACAAATTGCGCAGAAAAACAGGAAAAATGACGGAGGAGGTCAGCATCGGCGCACAGAGCCCCGGGCATTCCGATATGGCGTTCACGGATCAGCAGGTGAAGCTGTTCCAGTATGTGATGTTGGCGGTGCTGTTTGCGGCTGCCATGATCCTGCCGGGCTATGGGCTGAAAAAGTATGATGCCCTTACCGCTGCAGAGGCGCAGACAGCGATGTCCGGGACCGGGAGACAGGGACGGGCAGCTGCGGGGCAGGCGAATCCGGATATGGAACCCGGCAATACGGCAGGGGATGAAAACACGGAGAGCATTCAGAAAGGTACAATTGTACTTGATCCCGGGCACGGGGGGAATGACCCGGGCATGGTCGGCGTGAGCGGGATCAGTGAGAAGGTGCTGAACCTTATATACGCGAAAAAGCTGGCGGCATTGCTGGAGGCGGACGGATACCGCGTAGTATTGACCAGGACGACAGAGGATGGCCTGTACGACGCAGATGAGCCGAACAAGAAAGCGCAGGATATGCAGCGGCGATGTGCGCTGATCGAGCGGGAGCAGCCTCTGCTGACAGTCAGCATCCATCAGAACAGCTATCCGGCGGATGCGTCGGTGCGCGGGCCGCAGGTGTTTTATTATCGGCATTCCGCGGAGGGGCAGAAGCTGGCCGTGCTGATCCAGGACTGCATGAACGAACAGCTTGAGATCGGGCGGCCTCGTGTACAGAAGGCGAACGACAGTTATTATATATTGAAGCGTTCAGTTGGGACAACGGCGCTCGTCGAGTTCGGGTTCCTGACGAACCCGGAGGAAGAAGCGCTGCTCCGGGAAGAGGACTACCAGGACCGGGCAGTGAGGGCGGTGCGGGATGGTATTTTACTGTATCTTAACGGGGAAACAGGATAGCCTGATAAGAAAACCGATGGACAAATGAAGGATTTCATATTACAATCAGGGAAAGCACATATCCTCCATTTCGCCCCGTTACTGTGGCGTCACATACTTCACGATGTACGAAAACGCGTTTTCAATGCATTTTGGCGCCGCTTTCGTCGTGATTCCCGTGCATCCTGCACGGGGGCACTGCGCGGGGCCGGGAATCATAGTGCGGTATTTCCTTATCGGGCGGGAATGCGGGGAAGGGTGTGACAAAAGACCAGGAGGGTTTAGTATGTTAGTAGACACGAAAGCAAGGGTTGGCGTTTTTTCAATTGCTCTGGGCGCATATCTGCCGCAGTTCCCGTCGTTGGTGCCGGAATTCGAGTCGCAGTACGACGCGTTCAAAAAGACAATTCCGGAGTCCGTGGAGATCGTGGATGGCGGTCTTGTCACCACCAAGGAGCTGGCGCAGGCAGCCGGGGACAGATTCCGCGCGGCGGATGTGGATCTGGTGATCATGCAGCTTCTGACTTATGCGACATCCTACAATATGCTCCCGGCAGTCCGGGACCTGGATGTTCCGGTAGTGCTGGTCAACGTCCAGAAGAAGAAAGCGCCTGATTATGAGCATACCGATACGCCCACATGGCTGGGTGAGCTGTATGCCTGCGGGGCGGTCGGCGAGATGGTAGCCGACCTGGAGCGCGCCGGCAAGCGCCATGCCGTCATCACGGGCGTGGTCGAGGGCGGCGATCCCCAGGTGCAGGCCGAGATCGAGGACTGGTGCAAGGCTGCACAGGTGCGCAGGAGGTTCCGCGACACGAACCTCGCACAGATCGGCCGGCCGTATCCAGGCATGATGGACCTGTATATCGACGAGACGAACCTGTACCACAGGATGTGGCTGTACACGAAGCAGTTTGACTGGGAGAAGATGTGGGCGATCGCGGACGATGTTACTGACGAAGAGGCGATCCGCGCCAAGGCGCAGGAGATCCTCGATACATTTGAGATTGAGGGCGGCGGCACGATTGAAAAGGTCTGGGAGATGGCGAAATACGTGGTTGCCTTTGAGCGCTGGGTGAAGGAGGAGAAGATCGGCTTCGTCGCGTCCCACTATGACGGCTATGCGCAGGGCAAGGCCGGCGTCCTGGACAGTATGCTGATCCCGGCGTTCTCCATGCTGATCAAACAGGGGATTGCCTGTGCCGTGGAGGGCGATATCAAGGTCGCCATGGCGATGAGCATCCTCAAGACGATCTCAGGCATGGGGCAGCTGTCCGAGATGTATTCCATCGATTTCAATGAGGACATCTGTATCATTGGCCACAGTGGATCCGGCGATGCTGACATTTCGGCGAAGAAGCCGACTATGAAGATTGTGCCGGTCTTCCACGGGAAGACGGGCGGCGGATACCTGACCCAGTTCTACCCGCACCTCGGGCCGGTCACTTACCTGGGTATCACGCAGGACCGGGACGGGCATTTCAAGTTTGTCGTGGCGGAAGGAGTCAACGAGCCGGGACCGATCTTCACATTCGGCGACACGAATATGCGGACACGCTTCACCTGCGGGGCGCGGGAGTTCTGCAACAAGTGGAGCGAAGCAGGCCCGACACACCATATGGCCGCGGCGTCAGGCAGGCATATTGATACAATCCTGAAGGTGGCAAAGATCTTTAACGTGCCGGTGGATATCATTACAAGGTAGGCGGCATCCTGACGGGACACTATTGTAACAATACTTAACATAAATGTAAAAAATGTTAAAAAAAGCGAAAAAATTCCTTGAAAAATCCGCAAAGAAGTATATAATTACGATATATGTTAATTTTGCAGAGTAAAGAGGAGGAAGCGCGATGAGACGAAAATCATTCAGGATGATTGCGGCGATGGCTGTTGCGGCTGTCATGACGGCCCAGCCATTGGCTGCGATGGCATACCAGGCGCCTTCGGAGCTTGAGGTCAATGCCTATGTTGTGCCGGATGTTTCAGGGCTGGCGATCCGATATGTGGATGGCAATCCTTATGTGGTCTGGGCGAACCAGCTCACGGATGACCAGAGGATTGAGGTGGAGGTTACGGAGGACCCGGCATTCACAGCGGGGAATGTAGAGACGACCAGGCTGGATGGCGATGACGGGCGCATGAGGCTTTACGGACTCGGGTACGGCACGGTTTACTACATCCGGGCGAAGATTTATGAGGCGATGTACGTACGGAATACGGATGGCGAGTACAGCCTGAAGGGTTACAAGGCAGGGGCCTATTCCCCCGTGATCACCTATTCCCTTGTGGCGGCTCCGAGCGTAGACCTGGAGGAGAATTACACGACAGCCAGCACGGTCTATTTCCGTATGGGGAATGACAATGTGACCGGCTATGAGTTTTCCCGTGCATCGGGCACAGGCGGCTACACCGTGATTGCGAAGACGGGCGATACCGTTTTCAAGGATAAGAATCTGAAGTCCTCCGTCAATTACCGCTACAGGATCCGTACTTACATCTATGATCCGGCTTCGGGGCAGACGCTCTACGGCCCTTACAAATATCTGTCGGTGACGACCTGGGGCAGCGACCTGAAGGTGCAGGCTGTGCCGACGGGTACGACAAGCGTAAAGGTTACCTGGAAGAAGGTGACGGGCGCGACCGGCTACAAGATTTACCGTGCGGCGGGGACGAACATATCTTCGACGGTCACGGAGGGGGAGACGAGTGCTTATGGCAACTACCGCCTGATGAAGACGATCAAGAAAGCATCGACGACGTCCTATACAGGCAAGAATCTGATAACAGGCATGACATATTCCTACCGCGTTGTCGCTTATAAGACATTCAAGACGAGCTCGGGCAAGACCAGGACCTTGCAGATCGAGGGTTCCGACAGCGCGACGCTTGACTTCGATTTTGCCGTGACGAAACGGATCCAGAACAAGGATGGGAGCGTCACCCTGAAATGGAAGAAGTCGGTCGGAGCTGATGGCTTCAAGATCGAGAAGAAGGACGCGTCGACGGGGGCGTGGGTTGAGGCTGCCTCGCTTGGCACGGCAGAGCTGAGCTATACGTTCGGCTGCGATGCGGGTGCTGGCAGCACAAAGTACCGCATTTATGCGTACAGCGGCGAGAATATCAGCGATTACTATTCTTTGACGGTGACGGCTAACGCGGTTGATAAGCCGGGCAGCATTTCGGCGACAGCCGGCGCCGACCTTGCGAGCGTCGTGCTTTCGTGGGCTGAAGTCCCGGGGGCGGCGTACTATAAGGTTTACCGCTCCAGGATCCTGGCGAGGTACAATTCAGACGCGGATTATTACCAGCTCCCGTATGATGCGGAGGCGGTATCTGTTCAGTCCGGTGTGGACGCGTCGAGTTACCCGGTTTATACGGATGAGATCCGCGCACTTTCGGCGACGGATGCGCATCTTGAATATACGTATACTGTGAACGGGACGGGCGTGACGTCAGAGAATGGCGTGGCGGCGGAGCAGAAGACTGTTATCGGCAACAAAGGGCCGTCCCAGGGCGTCCGCTATTACTACTATGTGCAGGCGTACCGCTCGAACGGCACGATTGTGACCGGGACAGAGTCGCAGGAGACGTTCAGCTCCTCGAGCTGGTACTGCACGCCGGCGAGCATTACGCTCAACACGGTATCCCTGAAGCGTCCGTCCATATCCTCTGTCAAGAGTTCGACCGCGGGCAGGGCGACCGTATCCTGGTCGGCGGTGACAGGCGCACAGAAGTACTACGTCTATTATTCGACGAAAAAGAGCAGCAGCTACAAGTACGCCGGCATCACGACGAAACTGAAGTACACGGTCAAGAATCTGACCTCCGGCAAGAAATATTATTTCCGGATCAAGGCGTGCACATCGAACTCGGTGGGCGCGGACGTGTACTCATCCGTTTCCAAGACAAAGTCGAAGACTGTGAAGTAGAATGGATGTACATTACAGCTCGGGCAGCCGCTGCAGGGGAAGCGGATCGTGCCGCCCGTTTTGCAGAGCTGTAATGCTTTGTATCAAAAAAAGAACAATTTTTTCAGGAAAACCCTTGCATTTGCAGGGGTTTTCCTGTATACTACATTCGTTGTGACCTTGATAGCGTAGAAGCGTGAGGTTGCTGCAGCCCCGGAGGCTGCGGGTTTTCCGTGGAGCGAATGTCAAGTTATAAAACTGGCGACAAGTCACTGTACAAAATTTTAATGGTCCAAAAGGGTGGACACCGTGCGGCTTGAGGATACGCACGGGAGAGTGTACAGTCACCGCTTGTCGTACTGAAACAAAGTGCGAAAAGGAGGCGACTTTTTTTATGGCAAGTCAGGTAATGAGAATTACATTGAAGGCGTATGATCATCAGCTCGTTGATGCATCTGCAAAGAAGATTATCGAAACTGTAAAAAAGAATGGATCTCAGGTGAGCGGCCCGGTACCGCTTCCGACCAAGAAGGAAGTAGTGACGATCCTGCGTGCCGTACACAAGTACAAGGATTCCAGGGAGCAGTTCGAGCAGAGGACGCATAAGAGGCTGATCGATATCATTACTCCGACCCAGAAGACAGTAGATGCGCTGTCGAGGCTGGAAATGCCGGCCGGTGTCTACATCGACATCAAGATGAAGCAGAAATAAGCATCGCATTGTGATTGAAGCAAATCCTATCAGGCTGATATAGAAGTAACATATGTTCCACTTATATCATTCCCTGTCAACTAGGATGATTGCCGCCAGGCAATCCGCTGTAGAAAAACAGGAGGGAAAAGAATGAAGAAAGCGATTTTATCAACAAAAGTCGGGATGACTCAAATCTTCGGTGAAGACGGAGTCCTCACTCCGGTAACGGTCCTTCAGGCAGGGCCGTGCGTTGTGACACAGGTGAAGACTGTCGAGAACGATGGTTACAGTGCAGTACAGGTTGGCTTTGTCGACAAGAGGGAGAAGCTCGTCGCGAAGCCGCAGAAGGGCGCTTTCGACAAGGCAGGCGTTTCCTACAAGAGATATGTCAGGGAGCTGAAGCTTGACGATGCCCAGAGCTACACGGTAGCCCAGGAGATCAAGGCTGATATGTTCGAGGCGGGTGACAAGGTCGATGTGACCGCGGTATCCAAGGGGAAAGGCTTCCAGGGTGCGATCAAGAGGCACGGCCAGCACAGAGGCCCGATGGCCCATGGTTCCAAGTACCATCGCCACGCAGGCTCCAACGGTGCGTGCTCCGACCCGAGCAGGGTATTCAAGGGCAAGAAGATGCCTGGCCGCATGGGCGGAAAGCAGGTCACGGTACAGAATCTTGAGGTGATCCGCGTTGACGCAGAGAAGAATCTCATTTTAGTGAAGGGCGCGGTTCCCGGGCCCAGGAAAGCGCTTGTAACGGTCAAAAGCACAGTGAAGTCCGGTAAATAAGCCTGAGATCAGGAAAGGAGGAAGGCACAGATGGCAAAAGTATCTGTTTACAATATGGAAGGCAAAGAAGTTGGTACGATGGAGCTGAGCGATGCAGTGTTCGGCGTCGAGATCAACGAGCACCTTGTACACATGGCAGTCGTGAACCAGCTCGCAAGCAAGCGCCAGGGAACGCAGAAGGCGAAGACACGCGCTGAAGTTTCCGGCGGCGGGAAGAAGCCGTGGAGACAGAAGGGGACCGGTCATGCGAGACAGGGTTCAACGAGGGCTCCGCAGTGGACAGGCGGCGGCGTAGTGTTCGCCCCGACTCCGAGAGATTACTCATTCAAGATGAACAGGAAGGAAAAAAGGCTGGCCCTGAAGTCTGCCCTGACTTCAAGGGTACAGGAGAGCAAGCTGATCGTCCTCGACGAGCTGAAGCTCCCTGAGATTAAGACGAAGCAGATGAAAGCAGTCCTTGAGGCGCTCAATGTGAAGAAAGCGCTTGTAGTGCTCAATGAGAATGACGGGAACGTAGTGCTCTCCGCGAGGAACCTCCCTGGTGTGAAGACAGCTCTGACGAACACGATTAATGTATTCGACATTCTGAAATACAACACAGTAGTTGTCACAAAGGCTGCAGTAGAGACGATTGAGGAGGTGTATGCATAATGGCAGACCTTAAGTATTATGACATTATCCTTAAGCCGGTGGTCACAGAGAAGAGCATGAACGCCATGGCTGACAAGAAATACACATTCCTGGTCCACACGGATGCCACGAAGAGCCAGATCAGGGAAGCAGTTGAGAAGATGTTCGAGGGTACAAAGGTGAAGCGTGTGAACACGATGAACCTTGAGGGCAAGAGCAGGAGGCGCGGCACGGTAGTTGGCAGGACAGCGAAGACCAAAAAGGCGATCGTGACGCTCACTGAGGAGAGCAAGGACATCGAGATCTTCGAGGGGCTGTAAGACCGGCCCTGTCCGCGACACACCCCGACGTGTGTAACTATATGCAGAGATGCATGATATTGATATCGAAAGGAGAAACATCATGGGAGTGAAAAGCTATAACCCATATACACCTTCCAGAAGGCATATGACCGGCCTGGACAATGTAGAGATCACCAAGAAGAAGCCGGAGAAAGCCCTTCTGGTATCACTGCAGAAGAAGTCCGGGCGCAACAACCAGGGCAAGATCACTGTGAGGCACCGCGGAGGCGGCTCCAG
>CAYRKA010000104.1:0-7924 GCA_964424785.1 uncultured Lachnospiraceae bacterium
GAAGTAGTGCGTCAATATCTGAAAACATGGGATGCAGATACCCGCATCCTCGAATTCCCGGTCTCGAGCGCCACGGTTGAGCTGGCAGCCCAGGCGGTTGGCTGTGAGCCTGCGCGGATCGCGAAGACCCTCTCGTTTCTCGTGGACGGTCATGCTGTGCTGATCGTTGCGGCCGGGGATGCCAGGGTGGACAATGCAAAATACAAAGCGCTTTTCCACACAAAGGCGAAAATGCTCACGCCGGAGCAGGTGACGGAGCTGGTCGGCCACGCGGTTGGCGGGGTCTGCCCGTTCGGTGTGAAGGAGGGCTGCGAGGTGTATCTCGACGAGTCGCTGAAGCGTTTTGAGACGGTCTTTCCGGCGGCGGGCAGCAGCAACAGCGCGATTGAGGTGACGATGGGCGAGCTGGAGGAGTATTCCGGCAGCAGCAGATGGGTGGATGTCTGCAAAGTCCTGTCCAAACTGTAACACTTTATGCAATCAATACCTGTTTTTTTCAGGCAGTCCGGGGTTGTGTTTCAGGCTTATTTATAGTAGAATAGCTGGAAAGATAAGGCACGGGAGGAGGGCTTTACGCTATGGAATTTGATATGCAGGCGGCAGGATGGCTTGCTCTGCTCGTTGTGCTTCTTGCGGCGGAGGCCGTCACGCTCGGGCTGACGACGATCTGGTTCGCGGGAGGCGCACTTGCTGCATTTGCCGCGGCGATAGCAGGCGCCGGGCTGTTGGCGCAGGTTGTGATTTTCTGTGTGGTTTCTGTGGCGCTGCTGGTGTTCACGCGTCCTGCGGCGTCGCGCTGGCTCAACAGGGACCGGACGAGGACGAATGCGGCCAGCCTGATCGGAGACACGGCAGTTGTGACGGAGCCGATTGACAACCTGGCGGGCTGCGGACAGGTGCAGGTGCACGGCCAGATCTGGACGGCTCGCAGCGCACAGGAGGATGTCTCGATCGCGGCAGGCAGGACAGTCAAAATTATGGAGATCAGCGGTGTCAGGCTGATCGTAAAGGAGGAATAGGGTTATGTCTGGGATGAATAGTGGTGCTTTTATTCCGGTTGCGGCAATTCTGATCATAATACTTGTGGTGCTGGTGCTGCTCGTGCTTGCTTCGTGCGTCAGGATCGTGCCGCAGGCACAGGCGTTCATTGTGGAACGGCTCGGCGGTTACCAGGGCACGTGGGAGGTAGGCATGCATTTTAAAATGCCGTTCATTGACCGCGTAGCGAAAAGGGTCAATCTCAAGGAGCAGGTGGTCGATTTCGATCCGCAGCCTGTGATCACGAAGGATAATGTCACGATGCAGATTGACACGGTCGTCTTTTTCCAGATCACGGATCCGAAGCTGTTCACGTACGGCGTTGAGAGCCCGATCATGGCGATCGAGAACCTGACCGCGACGACGCTGCGCAATATCATCGGCGACATGGAGCTTGACCAGACGCTGACCTCGCGCGAGGTGATCAATACGAAGATGCGCGCGTCGCTCGATGTTGCCACTGATCCATGGGGCATCAAGGTGAACCGTGTCGAGCTCAAGAACATCCTTCCGCCCGGCCAGATCGTCGACGCGATGGAGAAGCAGATGAAGGCCGAGCGCGAGCGAAGAGAAGCGATCCTCAAGGCTGAGGGCGAGAAGAAGTCCTCGATCCTCGTGGCAGAGGGCAATAAGCAGGCGGCGATCCTCGACGCTGAGGCCGAGAAGCAGGCAGCGATCCTGAAGGCGGAGGCTGCGAAGGAGAAGATGATCCGCGAGGCGGAGGGCCAGGCGGAGGCGATTCTCAAGGTCCAGCAGGCGAAAGCCGAGGGGATCCGGCTGATCAAGGATGCGTCGGCTGACCAGTCGGTGCTGACGCTCAAGAGCTTCGAGACACTGGAAAAGGTGGCGGACGGGCAGGCGACCAAGATTATCATTCCGTCCGAGCTGCAGAACATTGCCGGGCTGATCAAGGCTGCCACCGAGGTTGCGAAGGACTGACCACCGGCACGGGAGGATAAGGATGGATTTAAAAGGAAGGAATTTTCTGACACTGAAGGATTTTACACCGCAGGAGATTGCGTATCTGCTTGACCTTGCGGCTGACCTGAAGGCGAAAAAGAAAGCGGGTCTTGCGCAGCCCTCATTCGCCGGCAGGAATATTGCATTGATTTTTGAGAAGACCAGCACGCGCACACGCTGTTCCTTTGAAGTAGCGGCACATGACCTCGGGATGCATGTGACGTATCTCGACCCGCAGGGCTCGCAGATCGGCAAGAAGGAGAGCATCCGCGATACGGCGCGCGTGCTCGGCAGGATGTTCGACGGGATCGAGTACCGGGGCTTCGGACAGGAGGTTGTGGAGGAGCTCGCAAAGTACGCAGGCGTCCCGGTCTGGAACGGCCTGACAAATGAATACCACCCGACGCAGGTGCTTGCCGACCTGCTGACAGTCCGGGAACAGTTCGGGGAGCTAAAGGGCAGGAAGCTTGCGTATTTCGGGGACGCACGTTACAATATGGGCAATTCCCTGATGATTGCCTGCGCGAAGATGGGGATGGATTTCACGGCGTGCACGTCGAAGGAATACTTCCCGGATCAGGCGCTCGTGGAGCTGTGCCGCACATACGCGGCAGAGAGCGGGGCAGCGATTACGCTGACGGAGGACGTCGCGGAGGGCGCGCGGGATGCGGATGTCATCTACACGGACGTATGGGTGTCAATGGGCGAACCGGAGGAGGCCTGGGCGGAGCGCATCGACGCGCTGCTGCCGTATCAGGTGAATGCTGCCGTGATGGCGCAGGCAAAGCAAACTGCTGTTTTCATGCACTGTCTGCCGTCATTCCATGATCTGGAGACGAAGATCGGCAGGAATGTCTATGAGAAATTCGGTCTCAGCGCCCTCGAGGTGACAGACGAGGTGTTTGAGTCCGCGCAGTCGGTTGTGTTTGATGAGGCGGAGAACAGGATGCATACGATCAAGGCCGTGATGGCTGCGACATTGGGCTGATGGGATGGATAAAGGCAAAGAGCGGGAGATCCGCAGGCTTGAATTTTTCTGTACAATTACAGCATTTGCAGCCTCGGTGCTGTGCGTCCTTTTCCTGTTTGGCATCCTGCAGGCACGCTGGCTCCTGAATTTTATCCTCGGGCTGGGAATGCTGCTGCACGTGGCAGCGCTGCTCCTGTATCTTGTGAAGCGACGCCATACGCTGGCAATTGTGTCGCTGGTGTTTATGGTGGTATATAGTTCAGGGCTTGTGTATTTTAACCTGTTATAACAGACAGGCCGCGGACGGATCAGACCCTGCGGGGCATCCGGCAGGCGGCCTGCATTTTGTAAGGATGTGATCAGTATGAAGAGCCAGATTCTGCAAGCGCTCAGCCGGTCAGATGGATTTGTCTCCGGACAGGAGCTCTGCGGCAGGCTGAAGGTATCGCGCACAGCGGTGTGGAAGGTTGTCAATCAGCTCAGGGATGAGGGCTATCAGATCGAGTCAGTGACCGGAAAGGGCTATCGCATCACAGCGAGGCCGGATGTTGTGACGTCTGATGAGGTGGAGAGCCGTCTGAGGACACAGTGGGCCGGGCATCCGGTTCATTTTTTTGAGACGATCGATTCGACGAACAATGCAGCGAGAAAACTGGCGGAAAATGGTGCGGCAGCCGGGACGCTGGTGGTCGCGGAGGAGCAGCGCTCCGGCAAGGGACGCCGTGGCCGTAGTTGGGTGATGGAGCCTGGCAGCGCGATCGCGATGAGCCTGATTGTGCGGCCGCAGGTCCATCCGTCCTGCGCCTCGATGATGACGCTCGTGATGGGGATGGCTGTCGCGGCGGCATGCTGCTCTTATTGCGGTGTGCAGGCCGGGATCAAGTGGCCGAACGACGTGGTAGTCGATGGGAAAAAGGTCTGTGGTATCCTGACAGAGATGAGCGGCGAGATTGATTCTATTAACTATCTCGTGATCGGGGCAGGGATCAATACGCACGTAGAGTATTTCCCGGAGGAGCTTTCGGACAGGGCATTGTCTTTGCATACGGCCATGCGGCGGAAGCCGGACCGCGCGGGCCTGATTGCCGCCTGCATGGAGAAATTTGAGCGGTACTACGGCTTGTTCCTGAAGACGCAGGATATGAGCCTGCTGCGTGAGGAGTACGAATCGTTTCTGGTCGGCGCCGGCAACCGTGTGCGCGTGCTCGAGCCCGGAAATGAATATGAAGGCGTTTCGTGCGGGATCGATGACAAGGGCGAGCTGCTCGTGCGGCGCCCGGACGGCTCTGTGGAGCATATCTATGCGGGAGAGGTATCGGTGCGAGGGATCTACGGGTACGTATAAATGCAGATAGAAGAGAGATATCAAGCAATAGGAGAAGATATTTTTGAACAGTTACGGGGTGCGGGAAGAAGTGGAAACAGATACAGTGAAAAGCAATTTGCCGGATCAGGATACAGTGGTGCTCTGCGGAGCCAGTGCCTATGAGGAGAAGTATTATCTGAACGACAAATTCCGAAATTTACCGACGCAGATCCAGGAGGAGCTCCAGATTATGTGTGTGCTCTATACACAGGATGTGGGAGGAGTTTTCCTGCTTGAGTTTGACCGGGATGGCAGGCTGCAGTTTCGGACAGAGGTGGCGGAGGATGATTTCTCGTATGACGAGATCGGCAGCGTCCTCAAGATAAGGGAGCTGCAGCGCACGCGGGAAGATCTTCTGCGTTCGCTTGAATTATATTATAAAATGATGAGGGCAAAAGCATGAGGATCGGGACAGTCGAGCTTCCGAACAACGTGATACTGGCGCCGATGGCAGGGGTGACAGACCTGCCATTTCGCATCCTCTGCAGGGAGCAGGGGGCAGGGCTCGTGTGTTCGGAGATGATCAGCGCGAAGGCGATCGCATTCCATAACAGGAATACCGAGGCTCTGCTGGAAACAGTGCCGCAGGAACGCCCTCTGTCGGTGCAGCTTTTTGGCTCTGACCCTGATATCATCAGCGAGATGGCGGCATATATTGAAGAGAGGCCGTTTGATATTCTCGATCTCAACATGGGCTGCCCGGTGCCGAAGGTCGCGGGGAACGGCGAAGGCTCCGCGCTGATGCGGGAACCGAAGCTAGTGGAGCAGATCGTCACGAAGACGGTGCGCGCTACGAAAAAACCAGTCACAGTCAAGATCCGAAAGGGCTTTACCGAACAGGACGCCAATGCTGCCGAGATCGCCAGGATCGCTGAGTCGGCCGGGGCAGCGGCGGTCACTGTCCACGGACGCACACGCGAGCAGTATTACTCAGGAAAGGCTGACTGGGAGATCATCCGGAGGGTGAAGGAGGCGGTCAGCATCCCTGTGATTGGCAATGGTGATGTCAATTCTCCTCAGAAAGCGAAGCAGATGCTCGATGAGACAGGATGCGACGCGGTCATGGTCGGCAGGGCAGCGCGCGGGAACCCGTGGCTGTTTGGCCGCATCGTGACGTATCTGGAGACAGGAGAATTAAAGCCGCGTCCGGAGCTTAACGAGGTGCGTACCATGATGCTGCGTCATGCACGGATGCAGATTGAATACAAAGGGGAATACACCGGAATACGGGAGATGCGCAAGCATATTTCCTGGTATACGGCAGGCTATCCGAACTCGTCGAAGCTGCGCGCGGCAGTCAATGAAGCCGTATCGTACGAGGAGCTGGAAAAGCTGCTGGATTTCTTGACAAACAACAGGTAATCAGCTATAATACGTTGATTCCTGAAAACATGGATAAAATCACATAATGTAGCTTATGAGCGTTGAATGCGTTGTGTCCGCATGGACAAAAATGAAAGGGTGTAAGTAATATGGAGGAAAAGAAAAATCTGCTGACTTATGCAGGCCTCAAAAATCTGGAGGACGAGCTGCATGATCTTAAGGTAAACAGGAGAAAAGAAGTCGCGGGTAAGATCAAGGAGGCACGCGAGCAGGGCGACCTCTCCGAAAATGCAGAGTACGACGCGGCGAAGGACGAGCAGCGCGATATTGAGGCACGCATCGAGGAGATTGAGAAGATCCTCAAGAATGCAGAGGTAGTAGTTGAGGACGAAGTGGATGTCGGGAAGATCAACGTCGGCTGCACCGTCAAGGTGTACGACGAGGAGTACGAGGAGGAGATGGAGTTCAAAATCGTAGGTTCCTCTGAGGCGAACAGCCTGCAGGGCAAGATTTCGAATGAATCTCCGGTCGGCAAGGCACTGATCGGACGCAGTGTCGGCGACAGGGTTACGGTGGAGACACAGGCAGGCGAGATTGTGTACAAGGTGATGGAGATCGAGCGGTCAATCTGATCACGGCAAATGCAGGCTGATATGTCCGTCGAAGGGGAGAGGGCCGATGGCTCTTCCCCTGTTTGATCAGGTTCCGTAATGGTTTACACCCAGGCCGGCTGTAGGAAAGGGAAAGAAGGAGTGGGAAAATTGGCAGGACAGAGGATGGAACAGGAAGTAGATACAAAGCAGCTTCTGAAGGTTCGCCGCGAGAAGCTTGCGGAGCTTCAGGCGAATGGGCAGAACCCGTTTGAAGTGATGAAATATGACGTGACGAACCACAGCATGGAGATAAAGGAGCAGTTTGAGAAGTTTGAGGGAAGCACCGTGCGTGTTGCAGGACGTATGATGTCAAAGCGCGTGATGGGGAAAGCATCCTTCTGCAACGTCCAGGATCTTCAGGGAACAATCCAGTGCTATGTGGCGCGTGACAGCGTCGGCGAGGAGGAGTACAAGGCTTTCAAGAAGATGGATATCGGCGATATCGTCGGTGTCGAGGGTTATGTATTCAAAACGAAGACAGGCGAGATTTCAATCCATGCCGGAAGGGTTGACCTCTTATCCAAGAGCCTCCAGATATTGCCGGAAAAGTACCATGGCCTCAAAGATACCGATATACGCTATCGCCAGCGCTACGTTGACCTGATCATGAACCCGGAGGTAAAGGATACCTTCATCAAGCGTTCCAGGATCATCAGTGCGATCCGCAGATATCTGGACGGGCAGGGCTTCATGGAGGTCGAGACGCCAATGCTTGTCGCCAATGCAGGCGGAGCTGCGGCACGTCCCTTCGAGACTCATTTCAACGCATTGAATGAGGATCTCAAGCTGCGTATTTCACTCGAGCTCTACCTGAAGCGCCTGATTGTCGGCGGCCTGGAACGTGTCTACGAGATTGGCCGTGTATTCCGAAATGAAGGTCTTGACACGAGGCACAATCCCGAGTTCACGCTGATGGAGCTCTACCAGGCATATACGGATTACAACGGCATGATGGATCTGACCGAGAATCTTTACCGCTATGTGGCGCAGGAGGTGCTCGGCACGACGAAGATTGTCTACGGGGAGACTGAGATGGATCTCGGCAAGCCGTTCGAGCGCATCACGATGGTGGATGCCGTCAGGAAGTACGCGGACGTCGATTTCAATGAGATCCATACGCTCGAGGAAGCGCGTGCCGTCGCGAAGGAACACCATATAGAGTATGAGGAACGCCATAAGAAAGGCGATATCCTGAACCTCTTTTTTGAGGAATTTGCCGAGGGGCATCTGATTCAGCCGACTTTCCTGATGGATCATCCGGTAGAGATTTCCCCATTGACCAAGCGCAAGCCATCCAATCCCGATTACGTCGAGCGCTTTGAGTTCTTCATGAACGGCTGGGAGATGGCAAACGCCTACTCCGAGCTCAACGACCCAATCGACCAGCGCGCCCGCTTCGCAGCCCAGGAGGAAGAGTTCGCACAGGGTAACGAGGAGGCCAACCACACGGACGAGGATTTCCTGAATGCACTTGAGATCGGCATGCCGCCGACCGGAGGCATCGGGTTCGGGATTGACAGGATGGTTATGCTGCTCACCAATTCTCCTGCAATAAGAGATGTTTTGCTGTTCCCGACGATGAAAAGCCTTGATAAGTAAAAACCGTGTAAATTG
>CAYRKA010000105.1:0-7896 GCA_964424785.1 uncultured Lachnospiraceae bacterium
TTATGGGGCAAGATATGGCAGGATAATCATATGCTGCGCGATACAGTGATCAGGGAGGAGAGCGACGATACGCGGACGCACAAGATATTCCGGGCGCTCGATGAGATCTGCCACGAATTTGACCTGAGCAAGCCGATCTGGCTGGACAAGAACATTTCGGAGTTCAAGCGTCACAGTAAGACCAGGTTCCATCAGGATAATTTTATTGATGAGATAGATTTCGATTATCTGGAAATTCAGGTGCTGGAGGAAGGCTGACTTTCCCCGGTACTTTCCTATGCGCACGGAGCGGCAAGGAAATCAAAAATCCCCATAAAATGAGGAGTGCCCCCGGCGTCTGGTACACCGGAGGCTATTATGAAAAAATTTATCAATATGAGTAATAACCGCTTGTCTATCTGTCTGAGGAACTCTCCCTCAAGAACTGAGTCTAATATAACATCCATGTATGAACAAAATATGAACAAGATGTAAATATATAGTAAAAATGCCATAAAATAAAAATAAATTATATGCGTATTTGTCTGATATGCACATAAACGTAAAGAACGGCTTTAAAAGTGCATTGTGATAAACTACAATAAACGAAAACACAGGCGAAAAATATTAGTTTCTTTTCTTTCACATTTGTAGTAAAATGAAAGATGCAAAATATGCCGTCATACGGCAGGAAACGGAGGAATCTATTTATGAGTAACATACCCACCCCGCATATTGCGGCAAAAGAAGGAGATTTTGCAAGGACGGTCCTGATGCCGGGCGACCCGCTGCGCGCGAAATATATTGCGGAGACATTCCTGGAGAATGCGGTGCTGGTCAACAATGTCCGCGGTGTCAACGGTTATACGGGAACATATAACGGCAAGCGTGTGTCTGTGATGGCGAGCGGCATGGGGATGCCGTCGATCGGGATTTATTCGTATGAGCTGTTTCAGTTTTATGATGTGGAGAATATCATCCGCATCGGTACGGCGGGTGCTCTGAGCCCGGAGCTGAAGATCCGGGACGTCGTGATCGGGATGGGCGCGTGCACGGATTCGAATTTTGCGGCGCAATATCAGCTTCCGGGGACGTTCGCGCCGATCGCTTCCTTTGAGCTGCTGCGCAAGGCAGTCGCTGTTGTGGAATCGATGGGTAAGGTCGGCTACAAGGTTGGCAATATCCTGTCGTCGGATGTATTTTACAGTGACAATAACCTTGGGATGACCTGGCAGAAGATGGGCGTGCTCGCTGTCGAGATGGAGGCCGCCGGGCTTTACATGAACGCCGCCCGCACGGGTAAGAATGCGCTGGCGATCTGCACGATTTCCGACAGTATGGTGACGGGCGAGGTGACGACGTCCGAGGAGCGCCAGTCGAGCTTCAATGATATGGTAAAGATTGCGTTGGAGATTGCATGACCAGCCGGAGACATTGTAAATACTGTCGTTTCCCGATATATAAGAGGAGAGATTATGGAAGGAAGAGATAACTACAAGGATCTGGAGGAGAAGAAGGACGAGGCCGGGCTCGGCGGCAAGCGCAAGCGCACGGTCTGTGTGGTCGGCCACAAGAATCCTGATACGGATTCGATCTGTTCGGCGATTGCATACGCGTACCTGAAGAACCAGTCCGAGTCGGAATATCATTATGTCCCGGTGCGCGCCGGGCAGGTCAGCGCTGAGACGCAGTATGTGCTCGAGCGTTTTCAGGTCGAGGTGCCGGGGCTGCTGGACAATATCGGGACACGCGTCAAGGATATGGCGATCCGGCAGGTGCCGGGCGTCCGCAGCAATATTTCACTGAAGAATGCGTGGACGCTGATGACGACGCAGAATGTGTTTACACTGCCGATCACGAACGACCGCAATGAGCTGAAGGGCCTAATCACGACCAATGATATCGCGAAATCGTATTTTGAGGAGTACGACAGCGCGATTGTCTCGGTCGCGAGGACACCGTACAAAAATATTCTCGAGACACTCGACGCTGAGATGGTGGTCGGCGATGAGAACGGCTATTTTGATTGTGGTAAGGTCGTGATCGCGGCGGCGAATCCCGATGTCATGGAGAATTACATTGAGGAGCATGACATGGTGGTGCTCGGCAACCGCTATGAGTCGCAGCTCTGCGCGATTGAGATGCAGGCGGGCTGTATTGTGGTCTGCCTCGGTTCCCCGGTGTCGCGCACGATCAAGCGCCTCGCACAGGAGCATGACTGCACGATCATCGTGACGCCGCTCGATACATACGCGGTCGCGCGCCTGATCAACCAGAGTATGCCGGTTGAATTTTTCATGAGAAAGGACAACCTGATGACGTTCCGCCTCGCGGACTACACCGAAAATATCCGGGATACGATGTCTAAGAAGCGTTACCGTGATTTCCCGATCCTGGACAAGAAGGGCCAGTACGTCGGCATGATTTCCAGGCGGAACCTTCTCGGTGTGCGCAAGCGCGGCCTGATCCTCGTCGACCACAATGAAGTGTCGCAGGCCGTCGACAATGTGCTTGACGCGGAGATTATGGAGATTATCGACCATCACCGTCTCGGCTCGCTCGAGACGATATCACCGGTCTATTTCCGCAATCAGCCGGTCGGATGCACGTCAACGATCATTTACCAGATGTACCTGGAACAGGATGTGGAGATCCCGGGGGATATCGCGGGGCTGATGTGCAGCGCGATCATATCGGATACACTGATGTTCCGCTCGCCGACCTGCACGCCGCTGGACGTGGACGCGGCGCGGGCTCTGGCAGGAATTGCCGGGATTGAAATTGAGCAATATGCGAAAAATATGTTTGCGGCTGGCAGCGACCTGATCTCAAAGACGCCGGAGGAGATATTTTATCAGGATTTCAAGAAGTTCGAGTTCGGCGACCACAATATCGGGATCGGGCAGATCACGTCCATGACGGCGGAAGAACTGATAGATATCAAGAACCGGCTGGTCCCGTATCTTGAGAAGACGTATACGGACCACGAGACGGATATGATGTTCTTTATGCTGACGGATATCATCGAAGAATCGACGGAGCTGCTGTGCTATGGCAAGGATTCGGATGCGCTCGTGAAGGAGGCGTTCCATCAGGAGGTGCACAACAATTGCGCGATCCTGCCCGGCGTCGTGTCCCGCAAGAAGCAGCTCGTGCCGTCGTTCATGATGGCAATGAGCCAGCTGACAGGGGTGTGATGATGCAGGGCGGAAGGAGCGGCCGGGCGGGGAAGAAGCAAAGCGGATGGACAGGCCGGAAGGCAGGGAAGCCGGAAGGCCAGAGAGGCTGCAGCAAAGCAGGGCAGACGGAGGTTCGCAGCGCAGATTTGCGCCCGGAACAGCGCAGGCCGCAGCCCGCAGCGCGGGAACACTGGGGCGCAGGAAATATGCTTTATCCACTGCCCGCGGTCATGGTGAGCTGCGCGCGCCCCGGCGAGAAGCCGAATATCATCACGGTCGCGTGGGCTGGTACGATCTGCAGCAGCCCGGCGATGGTGTCAATCTCGGTGCGGCCGACGCGGTATTCCTACGATATCCTGCGTGAGACCGGCGAGTTTGTGGTCAATCTGACGACGGAGGAGCTCGTGCGCGCCGCGGATTATTGTGGCGTGCGCTCCGGCAGGGATGTCGACAAGTTCAGGGTGATGGGGCTGACACCGGGTGCGGCGCAGCATATCGGCGCGCCGATTATTGAGGAGAGCCCGGTCAATATCGAGTGCCGTGTGCGGCAGGTGCTGGAGCTTGGCTCGCACCATATGTTTATTGCGGAGGTGCTCGGCGTGGATGTTGACAGCAGATACCTTGATGAGAAGGGAAAGCTTGACCTGGGCGCGGCAGGGCTGGCAGTCTACTCGCACGGGGATTATTTTGCGCTGGGGAAGAAGCTGGGGAGCTTCGGGTACAGTGTGAGAAGGAAGTAAATGTGGCTAATTCGTTAATTTTTATTTACAAATCGGAAGAATGTGGTATACTGGTACTTAGTTTCCGTATGTACAGGGGCTTTTTGCGCCTGTGCGGCAGCGCAGAGGGGATGCATGCATTACTGTGGGGACAGGGATGCAGGGGTATAAATACGAGATAATAGAGGTGCCATATGGAACAGTATATTATCAGAGGCGGGAATCCGCTGGTGGGCGAGGTTGAGATCAGCGGCGCGAAGAATGCGGCGCTTGGGATACTTGCCGCGGCCATTATGACGGATGATACCGTACTGATTGAGAACCTGCCGGATGTGCGCGATATCAACGTACTCTTGGAAGCGATGGAGAGCATCGGTGTCCGCGTTGAGCGTCTGACGAAGCACGCGGTTATGATGAACAGCGAGCACATCGGCGAGGTCAGTGTAGATTATGAATATATCAAGAAGATCAGGGCTTCTTACTATCTGATCGGAGCCTTGCTTGGCAAATACAAGAAGGCGGAGGTGCCGCTCCCGGGAGGCTGCAATATCGGCAGCCGCCCGATCGACCTTCATCTGAAGGGCTTCCGGGCGCTCGGGGCGAAGGTATCGATCCGCAATGGCTTTATCATCGCTGAGGCGGATCATCTGCACGGCAGCCATATTTTCCTGGACACCGTGTCGGTCGGCGCGACGATCAATATTATGATGGCGGCGTCGATGGCGGACGGTTATACGATTATTGAGAATTGTGCGAGGGAGCCGCATGTCGTTGATGTGGCGAATTTCCTCAACAGTATGGGCGCGAATATCAAGGGCGCAGGCACGGACATGATCCGCATCCGGGGCGTGCAGAAGCTGCACAAGACGGAGTATTCGATCATTCCAGACCAGATTGAGGCCGGGACATTCATGTTTGCCGCTGCGGCGACCAAGGGCGACATTATGGTCAAGAATGTGATCCCGAAACATCTCGAGGCGACGAGCGCGAAGCTCCTGGAGATCGGGTGCGAGGTGGAGGAGTTTGACAGCGCGGTGCGCGTGGTGGCCTCGAAGCGCCTGAACAGCACGAATGTTAAGACGCTTCCGTATCCGGGCTATCCGACCGATATGCAGCCCCAGATCGGCGTGACGCTCGCGCTTGCGCGTGGGACGAGTATTGTGACAGAGAGTATTTTCGAGAACCGTTTCAAATATATGGATGAGCTGGCGCGGATGGGCGCGATAGTGCGCGTTGAGGGCAACACGGCGATCATTACTGGTGTGGAGAAGCTTTCGGGTGCGCGTGTCTGTGCCCCGGATCTGCGTGCGGGAGCGGCGCTTGTGATTGCGGCGCTGGCGGCTGAGGGTGTGACGATGATCGACGATATCGTCTATATCCAGCGCGGCTACGAGGAGTTTGACAAGAAGCTCCGCAGCCTCGGAGCGGAGATTGAGCGGATTAATAATGAAAAGGAGGCCAGGAGATTCTGCCTGAGGACAGGCTGAGCGGTCTGGCGGGAAGTGCCCGGCGTATGCCGGAAAATCGCATGATATGAAATTGACAAAGAGGTTGCAGCGGAAAGCGGCAGCCTTTTATGTAATAAGAAACAATATAGAAAATGCGTAACGGGGAAAGAACTGAACTGTTATGTTTCAGGATAACAGGCCTGGCATAGGCTGAAAGGAACAGGAGGATAACAGAATGATAAAGCTGTATGACGGTGGAGTATACCTTGTAAACGGCACAGAGATCATCGAGGATGGCGTGCACGCGCAGGAGGCGATTGCCGCGCGGACAGGACGTTCCGTATCGAAGGAGGAGGCATCCCGCAGCACGATTGCGTGGTCTATCCTGGAGCAGCATAATACCTCCGGCAATATGGAGAAGCTTAAGATCAGATTTGACAAGCTGACCTCCCACGACATCACGTTTGTCGGGATTATCCAGACAGCGCGCGCGTCGGGGCTTGAGAAGTTCCCGATGCCGTATGTGCTGACGAACTGCCATAATTCGCTGTGCGCGGTCGGCGGCACGATCAATGAGGATGACCATATGTTTGGGCTGTCCTGTGCGAAGAGATATGGCGGCGTCTATGTCCCGCCTCATCAGGCGGTCATTCATCAGTTCGCGAGGGAGATGCTTGCCTGCGGCGGCAGCATGATTCTCGGGTCTGATTCGCACACACGCTATGGCGCGCTCGGTACGATGGCGATGGGTGAGGGCGGCCCGGAGCTCGTGAAGCAGCTGCTTGGCCAGACCTATGATATCAATATGCCGTCCGTGGTCGGCATTTATCTGGACGGGGAGCCGCAGAAGGGCGTCGGCCCGCAGGATGTGGCGCTGGCGATTATCGGCGCGGTATTCGCGAATGGGTACGTGAATAATAAGGTGATGGAGTTTGTCGGGCCGGGCGTGGCGAAGCTTTCCGCAGATTTCCGGATCGGCGTGGATGTCATGACGACGGAGACGACGTGTCTGTCTTCGATCTGGCAGACAGACGATGCGATCAAAGAATTTTATGGGATCCACGGCAGAAGCGACGACTACAAGGAGCTGCAGCCGGGGGCTGTGACGTATTACGACGGGATGGTTTACGTGAATCTGGATGAGGTGAAGCCGATGATCGCGATGCCGTTCCATCCGAGCAATACCTACACGATCGAGGAGCTGAACGCGAACTTGATGGATATCCTTGACGACGTTGAGAAGCGTGCGCTGGTAAGCCTTGACGGTGCGGTTGATTTCACACTGAAGAATAAGGTGCGCGGCGGCAGGCTGTACGTCGATCAGGGCATCATTGCAGGCTGCGCGGGAGGCGGATTCGAGAACATCTGCGATGCGGCCGATATCCTCAGAGATCATTATATCGGTGCAGATGAGTTCACGCTGAGCGTTTACCCGGCGAGCACGCCGATCTACATGGAACTGGCAAAGAATGGGCGTCTCGCCGACCTGATTAAGAGCGGGGCAGTCGTCAAGACGGCGTTCTGCGGGCCGTGCTTCGGAGCGGGCGATACGCCGGCGAACAATGCGTTCAGCATCCGGCATTCGACGAGGAACTTCCCGAACCGCGAGGGCTCGAAGCTGCAGAGCGGCCAGATTGCGTCGGTGGCGCTGATGGATGCTCGCTCGATCGCTGCGACTGCGGCGAACAAGGGCTACCTGACGGCGGCGACCGATATCGATGTGACATTCGGCAAGCCGAAATATTTCTTTGACAGCAGCATATATGCGCACCGTGTCTTTGACAGCAAGGGAGTTGCGGATCCGTCGGTCGAGATCAGGCTCGGCCCGAACATCAAGGACTGGCCTGAAATGTGCGGGCTCCCGGAGAACCTTGTGCTGAAGGTCGTCTCCGAGATCCACGATCCGGTCACGACGACCGACGAGCTGATCCCGTCGGGCGAGACATCCTCATACCGCTCGAACCCGCTCGGGCTTGCGGAGTTCACGCTGTCCAGGAAGGACCCGGAATACGTCGGACTCGCCAAGGAGGTCCAGAAGGCTGAGAAGGCGCGTGAAGCCGGTGAGTGCATGGGTGACGCGCTGCCGGAGCTGCGGGGTATCATGCATACGATCAGGGCCGTACCGCAGTTCGCGGAGATATGCAGGAAGAACACGGGAATCGGCAGCACGATCTTTGCCGTGAAGCCTGGCGACGGTTCTGCGCGGGAGCAGGCGGCTTCCTGCCAGAAGGTGCTTGGCGGCTGGGCAAATATCGCGAACAGCTACGCGACGAAGCGTTACCGCTCGAATCTGATCAACTGGGGTATGCTCCCGTTCCTGATCGATGAGGGCGGGCTGCCGTTTCAGAACCACGATTATCTCTTTATCCCGGGGATCCGGGCTGCAGTCGAGGCGGCGGCGACGGGGATCCCGGCCTATGTCGTGAAGGATGGCGCACTGACACCGTTCACGCTGCGCCTCGGGGAGATGACAGGCGACGAGAGACAGATCATTCTGGACGGGTGCCTGATTAATCATAATAAGCGACATAAATAATGCCATTTCTTATGTGCAGACCCGCGAGAGGAATC
>CAYRKA010000106.1:0-7633 GCA_964424785.1 uncultured Lachnospiraceae bacterium
GCCGCCCCGGCGCGGCGAGTAGGTCAGATTGCATCTTCCCTACTCGATTGTGCACAGACCAGTAGAAAAAATGATGAGGGGAGGCGGGGAATGGATCGGGTCAGGGCGTTGCTGCATACGAAAGAACTCCATGACGTGGGGATCACAGGCAGGGATGTGACGGCCTGCGTGCTTGATTCAGGAATCTGCCTGCATCCCGACTATGTTGGGCGCATTGTGGCGTTCCGGGATTTTGTAAACGGGCGGGCGGAGTGCTATGACGACGCATCGCATGGCAGTCACGTTTCAGGTATTCTCGGCGGGGATGGCAGGAGCAGCGGCGGGAAATACTGCGGGATTGCGCCTGGCTGCAGGCTGATTCATCTGAAGGTGCTTGACCGGTATGGGCAGGGGAGCCTTACGGATATTATCGGGGCGGTTCAGTGGGCGATCCGAAATGCAGAGCGTTTTCAAATTCGGATTCTGAATATTTCGGCAGGTACGACAGAGGAGACGGAGGAGGAAGGAGCCAGGCAGCTTGTGGACCAGGTTGAGGAGGCGTGGGACGCCGGGCTGGTCGTTGTGACAGCAGCGGGCAACATGGGGCCGGAACCGATGTCAATCACAGCGCCTGGCAACAGCCGGAAGGTGATCACAGTCGGTTCGTCGGACGCACTCATGGCCTGTCCGCATCGAAAGGGTGATATGCTTATTCTGAAAGGTCAGCCTCCCGGCGGTAATTATTCCGGCTGCGGCCCAACGAGGGAATGTATCTGCAAGCCGGATGTAGTAGCACCGGGGACGGATATTGTTTCATGCTCGTCGATGTGGCAGCGAGGACGTTATTATAATACAAAGAGCGGTACTTCGATGGCAGCGCCTGCGATTGCCGGGGCTGCGGCACTGCTGCTGGAGAGTGAGCCCGGTCTTACCAATGTGCAGGTCAAGATGCGCCTGAAGGAAGCATCGGCCGACCTCGGCTATCCGGTGAACCGGCAGGGATGGGGGCTGCCGGACCTGCGAAAGCTCCTGCGGTTGTAAATGTCCCTTGTATTTTCCTTGCACATACCACTTTTTTATTGTAAGATGATTGAAAAAGGAGGCTGCGCGGGTACAGTCTCACAAATGTAATGGGAGGGGATACAGATGACAAACAATATGTCTACAGGCATGATGGGTACGGGGGCAGCCCAGGGCAGATATATCATGGCACTGGATGCCGGCACGACGAGCAACCGCTGTATTCTTTTTGACCATGCGGGGAATATCTGCAGCGTGGCGCAAAAGGAATTCACACAGTATTTCCCGAAGCCGGGCTGGGTGGAGCATGTTGCGGATGAGATCTGGTCGACGCAGCTGGGCGTGGCGGTCGAGGCGATGTCCAAGATCGGCGCAACGGCGGCGGATATCGCAGCGCTCGGCATCACGAACCAGCGTGAGACTGTGATTGTATGGGATAAGGAGACCGGCGTACCGGTCCATCACGCGATCGTATGGCAGTGCCGCAGGACGGCAGAGTTTTGCGATGGCCTGAAGGAGCGCGGCCTGACAGAGAAGTTCCGGGAGAAGACAGGGCTGGTGATCGATGCCTACTTTTCTGCGACGAAGATCCGTTGGATCCTTGACCACGTGGAGGGCGCGCGCAGGAAGGCAGAGCAGGGGCAGCTGTTGTTCGGGACGGTTGAGACGTGGCTGATCTGGAAGCTGACAAAAGGCAAAGCCCACGTGACCGATTATTCAAATGCATCGCGCACCATGCTTTTTAATATCAATACCCTGCAGTGGGACGATGAGATTCTCACAGAGCTTGACATTCCGAAATGTATGCTGCCGACACCGGTGCCGTCGAGCCAGGTGTACGGATTGACCGACGCGAGCTTCCTGGGCGGAGAAATTCCGATTGCGGGCGCTGCAGGGGACCAGCAGGCGGCATTATTCGGACAAGCCTGCTTTACGCGCGGAGAGGTCAAGAATACATATGGGACAGGCGGTTTCCTGTTGATGAATACGGGAGACAGGCCGGTTTTCTCAAAGAACGGGCTGGTGACTACGGTTGCATGGGGACTTGGCGGCAAGGTGACTTACGCGCTGGAGGGTTCCATTTTTGTCGCGGGAGCCGCGATCCAGTGGCTGAGGGATGAGATGCACCTGATTGATTCGGCTCCGGATACCGAGTGGATTGCAGGGCGGGTGGAGGATACGAACGGCTGTTATGTTGTCCCGGCGTTTACAGGGCTCGGCGCGCC
Organism: uncultured Lachnospiraceae bacterium; assembly: GCA_964424785.1. Taxonomy (GTDB): domain Bacteria; phylum Bacillota; class Clostridia; order Lachnospirales; family Lachnospiraceae; genus Choladousia. Next base: position 2,226 of record CAYRKA010000106.1, read on the forward strand.
ATATTGGGATCAGTACGCGCGCGGCTGTATCGTCGGCATCACGCGTGGCGTCAACAAATATCATATCGTGCGTGCGACACTGGAATCGCTCGCTTATCAGACGAACGATGTGATCCGCGCGATGGAGGCCGACTCCGGTCTGAAGCTGGCCGGATTGAAGGTCGACGGCGGGGCGAGCGCGAACAATTTCCTGATGCAGTGCCAGGCGGATGTGATCCGGGAGCGTGTCCTGCGTCCCTGCTGCATTGAGACGACGGCAATGGGCGCCGCTTACCTGGCCGGACTGGCAGTCGGTTACTGGGGCGGGCTGGAGGAAATCACACGGAACTGGCGGACCGACCGTATTTTTATGCCGCAGATGGATGCGCAGGAGTGCGAAAAGAGGCTTGCCGGATGGAGGAAAGCAGTCCGCTATTCCTTTGGCTGGGCGAAGGATGAGGAGTGAAAGTCAGGAGGAATGATTATGGAAAAAATCAATATGGTTACGCCTCTCGTCGAGATGGATGGGGACGAGATGACAAGAATTCTCTGGAAAATGATCAAGGATGAGCTGATTTGCCCATATATTGACCTGAAGACAGATTACTATGACCTTGGTCTTGTACACCGCAATGAGACAGATGACCAGGTGACGATAGACAGCGCGAATGCGGCAAAGAAATATGGCGTTGCGGTCAAGTGCGCGACGATCACGCCGAATGCTGCGCGCGTTGAAGAATATGGGCTCAAGGAGATGTGGAAGAGCCCGAACGGGACAATCCGTGCGATCCTGGACGGTACGGTGTTCCGTGCGCCGATTGTTGTCAGGGGGATCGAGCCGTATGTCCGCAGCTGGAAGAAGCCGATCACGATCGCACGCCATGCGTACGGCGATGTCTACAGGAACGTCGAGATAGATGTACCGGGAGCGGGACGTGCCGAACTGGTTTTTACCGGTGAGGATGGCCAGGAACTCCGTGAGACAGTTTTTGACTTCAAGGGGCCGGGTGTCCTGCAGGGGATCCACAATCTTGACAGCTCCGTGGAGAGCTTTGCAAAAAGCTGCTTCAATTATGCGCTTGATACGAAGCAGGATCTCTGGTTTGCGACAAAGGATACGATTTCTAAAAAATATGACCATACATTCAAGGATATTTTCCAGGAGATTTTCGAGCACAGCTACAAAGAACGCTTCGCGGCTGCCGGGATTCAGTATTTCTATACGCTGATCGACGACGCTGTGGCGCGTGTGATGCGCTCCGAGGGCGGCTTTATCTGGGCGTGCAAAAATTATGATGGCGATGTGATGAGTGATATGGTCTCATCAGCGTTCGGCTCGCTCGCGATGATGACTTCCGTACTCGTGTCTCCTGATGGCTGCTATGAGTACGAGGCGGCGCACGGAACGGTACAGCGCCATTATTATAAGCATCTGAAGGGTGAGGAGACGTCGACGAATTCTGTTGCGACGATCTTTGCCTGGACAGGGGCGCTGCGCAAGCGCGGCGAGCTGGACGGGATCGCGGAGCTTGCTGCTTATGCAGACCGCATGGAGCAGGCCGTGATTGCGACGATCGAGAGCGGGAGGATGACGAAGGATCTCGCCCTGATCACGTCGCTATCAGATGTCCGCGTATTGAACAGTGGTGATTTTATCCGTGCGGTGCGCGGCACATACGAGAAGCTGACAGCGGATGCCCGGGCCTGAGGAACTGCCGCAGAATCATATTCCTGGGATAACGCTGGAAGATGTTTCCTGCATTTTCGTGAAAAATTGATTGCGAAACCGCGCATACTGCGTTATAATCAGGTAAGAAAAAGAGAAAGCATTTTCTGGGATGTACGACACTCCTGTTGTTTTGAACCTGCAATTACTTTAAATGGGATTCTTATATCGTACCGGCAGATGCCAGGCCTCCGTTTGCAGTGGAAGGCAGATGCCGGTACTGCGGTTACCCACCTGGCTGCGCCAGGAGTCAGAAGACAGGAAACGGCATCCCGGATCATTTAATGAACAGTTACAAAAGGCATGGAGTTCTGCATCACGCAGGGCTTCTTTTTATGCGCACAGGGCGGCAAGGAACTTTCAGCGGCGGAGCCGCTGCCGCCCTGGCGCAGGCGGATAGGGTCGATCAATCTCCCCTATCCGATCGAAGTCTATTTTATATGTATTTCTGAGGAGAAAACGGTATGGGCGGGCGGATTTTGGTTGCGGATGACGATATTCGTGTGAATGAGCTTCTTCAGGACATTTTTGAAATGGAAGGTTTTGAAACCCTTGGAGTTTACAATGGCGAGCAGGCAATTCTTGCGCTCGAACAGGATGAAGGAATTGACCTGCTGATTTTGGATGTAATGATGCCGGTATATGACGGCTGGGAGGTACTGGAATATGTCAAAAGCCATTTTGAAGTTCCGGTGCTGATGCTGACTGCGTTGTCTGATGAAGATAGCGAGGTGCGCGGGCTGCGGAGGGGAGCGGATGATTATGTGCCAAAGCCTTTCCGGCGCGCGGTTCTCGTGGAACGAGCAAGGCGACTGATCCAGGGAAGGCATGATACGCAGGAGAAGGATTATGTGTGCGGCGGATTGCGCCTGTGCCAGTCGGGCTGTCGTGTGTATGCAGGAACAAGCGAGCTGTACCTGACGGCAAAAGAATACCAGCTTTTGCTGCTGATGATGAAGAATCATCACATTGTCCTGAGCCGCGATGTGATTCTGGAAAAGGTATGGGGCATCGGTTACGATGGCAATGACCGCACGATAGACACACATATCAAGATGCTGCGCCATTCTCTTGGGGAGTATGGCAGGCTGATCCGCACGATCCGTGGGGTTGGCTATAGCTTTGAAGGGGAGGTGGAGGAACAGTGAAGCACAGTTTTCGGACAAAGGTGGTTGCAACGTTTCTTATCATTATGTTTGGATGTATGCTGCTCCTGATTCTTTCCTGTGAGTTTTTGCTTCGCCCATTGTTTATCAATGATTCCAAAAAAAATATGATTCGGTATGCCGATCAGGTACAGACTGCATTGGAGGAAGGCAGCGACCATATTTCCGGCCTGCTTTATCAGATCAATACGGAGTATCTGATCCGGACGACAATTCTCGATGAAAACCGGACAATCCTGTACAGCGAGGAGGGAGATAACCTCACTTCCTCAAAGAGCACGCTTCAGCTGATCGAGCGGATTGATGAGTATGAATCAGAGCACGGGGAGGATGAAGCATATTTTCGGGAACGTTATAACCACTATGACCAGATCCGGCGTCTGTTTTATGTTGTGAAGACGGCGGAGGGCGGCTATATTATTATGAATAAGGCGATCAAGGGAATTGAGCAGGATGTCAGGCTTGCCACTGTTTTTATAACGATCATGGGCCTGTTGTCCGCTGTGTTCGGAAGTGTCTCATGGATCTTCCTGACGCGCCCTTTTACACGGCAGATGAAAAAAATGAGCCGGATTACCCATGCGATGTCACAGCTTGAATTTGAGGAAAAAATCAATTATAAGAGCTCTGATGAAATCGGGCTGCTGGCTGATTCGATTGACGGCCTGTCAGACCATCTGAAAGCCAGCATTGAGGAGCTTCGGAATGATGTGGAGCGCCGCAAGATGCTCCTGCGCAGTCTTTCGCATGAACTGAAAACACCGATTACAACAATCCGGGGCTACGCTGAAAATACCCAGATCATCGCGGGCGATAATGAAAAAATCAAGCATTACTGTACCATTATGATTGATGAATGTGATGAGATCGACCATCTCGTGGAAGGGATGTTGGAGATATCACGCCTGGAGAGCAGCAAATATGTCTGCGAGCTGGAGGAATGGTGGTCGTATGAATTATTTGACGGGATCAAAATGAAAGCCTCAATGGAATGCCCGGGTGCGGATATTACGTTTCGGTGCGAAGAGCAGATGATCCGATGTAATAGGATATTACTGGAACGCGCTGTGCTCAATTACGTTAAAAATGCAGTGAAATACGGCAGGCCAGGTGGGAAAATCCGTGTGGTTGGAAGGACTCTGGACGGACGTTTCGTGATCAGCGTTGTAAATGAGGGAAACGGGATTCCACAGGAAGAACAGAATCTGATCTGGGACGCCTTTTATAAAAAAGACAGGTCACGTACACGTGATAAAAGCCACGGATTAGGACTCTCTATTGTGCATCAGATTGCGCAGCTGCACGGCGGAGGCGTTGCATTAGAGTGTAAGGATGGAGAGACAACGTTTTCCGTCTGGATACCAGACGGGACACCCGAAGAATAAAAAAATAAATGTTACTTAAAAATTACACATACATTACACAATGGGCTCCTAAAATAAACAGAAATTTAACAAAAGAACTCATTGGAGGTAAGTATGCTGAGTGAACTGGAGAAAATCCGCTACAGCAGGCATTTTCTGCTGGAGGGCTGGGATGAGAATACACAGAGGAAGCTTAAGGAACTGACCGTTTTTGTTGCAGGAGCAGGCGGGACGGGCTCGCCGACGATCACGATGTTGTCGCTGCTTGGCGTCGGGCGCATCAGAATCTGTGACTTTGACGTGTTTGAAGAATCCAATAAGAACAGGCAGTTTATCCATAGTATCGGGGACGAACGGGTCGGTATGAATAAGGCGCAGTCGGCCGCGATGACGGTACATAATATCAATCCAAATGTAGAAGTTGAGTATTTTGACGAACGTTTTGACGCGTCTAATATTGATGAGATGGTGGACGGCGCACAGCTGATTTTTGATTGCGTCGATCAGTTTAAATACAAATTTATCCTGGCAGACTGTGCAATGCGCAAGGGGATCCCGATGCTATTTTACGGAATCATGGATTATAATCTTTTCGGTTACATTTTTGACCCGGAGCGCACGGCATGCTTTCACTGTTTGTTTGATGAACAGAAAATCCGTCTGGTTGACTGTGGGATGTGCAGAAAAGGCAATGTGGCAGTGATGTCGCCGACCTTGTTTGCCAGCGCAGGTATTATGGTGTCAGAAGCGGTCAAGCTGGTTACCGGCTATGACGAACCTTCTTACAATATGTTCTATCTGGGGTTCGGCAAACGTACGCATGTATCGCAGCAGAAGGGCGTGAGGGCTCTCAGGTACTGGAATACTCCTTATTTTAACCGGATCTCGCGGGAGCAGGGCTTCAACTGGCGTACACGTGATGAAGCGCAGATGTTTGAGACACTTTATGTGCCGCGTAATCAGGCTTGTCCGTATTGTGGAAAACGGCACAATGCGGAACATATGGCCTGAACGGATGATGCCCTTTAAAAAAGTTGACTGTAAAAAGTAAAAAGTTGTTGACAAACCGGAAAGCGCGTGGTATCCTATCAAAGCTGCTTCGGTGAAGCAACAGTAAAGGACCTTGATAACTGAACAGTGGAACAACCTTGAAAATTCAAAAAAAGAGTTTAA
>CAYRKA010000107.1:0-4810 GCA_964424785.1 uncultured Lachnospiraceae bacterium
GCACGCCCTCGGCGCGGGCGGATAGGGTCGATGACAGGAGTGGGGCGACATGGCGTATACAGCTTTATATCGTAAATTCAGGCCGGCGACGTTTGCCGATGTGAAGGGGCAGGATCCTATCGTGAAGACGCTCCGCAACCAGATCGTAGCGGGCCGCATCGGGCATGCGTATCTGTTCTGTGGCACGCGCGGCACGGGCAAGACGTCTGTCGCAAAGATTTTTGCGGGGGCAGTCAACTGCGAGCATCCGGTTGACGGGAATCCGTGCGGGGAGTGCGCGTCGTGCAGGGCGATTGCGGCGGGCTCTTCGATGAATGTGATTGAGATTGATGGGGCGTCGAATAACCGCGTTGACAATGTCCGTGAGATCCGGGAGGAGGTTGCGTATCCGCCGGCTGAGGGCAGGTACAAGGTCTATATCATTGACGAGGTGCATATGCTGACTCCTGAGGCGTTCAATGCGCTGCTGAAGACGCTGGAGGAGCCGCCGTCCTACGTGATCTTTATCCTGGCGACGACGGAAGTGCACAGGATCCCGGCCACGATCCTGTCACGCTGCCAGCGGTATGATTTCCGGCGGATCGGGCAGGAGACGATTGTGGCGAGGCTTGAGGAGCTGGCGGAGAAGGAGCATATCGCGGCGGATGGGCGTGCGCTGCGTTATATCGCCAGAAAGAGTGACGGCGCGATGCGCGATGCGCTCAGCCTGCTTGACCAGTGCATTTCGTTTTATCTCGGCGAGGAGCTGACGTATGACCGTGTGCTTGAAGTGCTCGGCGCGGTCGATACGGAGGTGTTCAGCGACCTGCTGCGCAAGATAATACGTGAGGATATCGTGGAGGTGATCGCGGCGCTCGACCGTCTGATCATGGATGGGCGTGACCTGACGCAGTTTGTCAGTGATTTTACATGGTATCTGCGCAATCTGATGCTGCTCAAGGCTTCCGATGACATGGAAGATGTGATTGACGTCTCGAGTGAGAACCTGGTTTTGCTGCGTGAGGAGGCCGGGATGGTCCGCAGCGATACGTTGATGCGGTATATCCGTATTTTCTCGGAGCTCTCGAGTGCGGTCCGCTATTCGACGAACCGGCGCGTGCAGATCGAGATGGCGCTGATTAAATTGTGCAAGCCGGAAGCAGAGAGTGATGAGCTGTCGCTTGTCGAGCGGATCCGCAAGCTGGAACGCGCGGCGGAAGCCGGCCGGCCGGGGGCATCAGATGCTGATCAGGATGATGGCAGATGGACTCAGTATATGCAGGGCGGCACGGGTTTCGGCGGGAATGGCCAGGATGGTTATCCTATGGGCGGCACATATGCTGGCGGCGCAGGCGCATCGGACGTGCCGTATCCTGGGGATGCAGGCGCACCGGCGGCATATCCAAAGGCCGCGCCGGAGGATCTGCAGAAGGTCAAATCGATGTGGAAGAGCATTGTCGGTTCAACGACGGGTATGTTCCGTACGGTACTTGCCTCGGCGGAGCCCAGGTTCAACGCGCAGAATGCGGATGACAATGTACTGTATGTTGTATTTGCGGATTTTACCGGCGAGCGCTATCAGAACAAGCCGGAGTACAGGCGGGAGCTGGAGCAGATTATTGCCGACCAGACCGGGAAGCAGGTGGAGATCAGGTTTGTCCTGGCCGCCGATGAGGGGATCCAGCGCGGGACCCTCTCGAAAATCGAAATTGATGAAAGGATCCGCGAATTTATTCATACAGATATAGAAATCGTGGATGAAAACTGATATACTTGCGGTACCCATTCACGTATGGATTTGCCGGCATAATCGAGGTGTAGGCTCGCAGGGCTGAGGGACTGTGAATAGTAAGTGCGCCAGGCGGGTATAACGCGGATTTGTAACCGCGAAGATACGGAACGGTTACGAGGACTATCTGGCTGAAGTCCGATCAGGATTTTGCACGGCAAAACCTGCGGGAAACAACTAAAGTCGTTTCCTGTAATTCAGGGAATCGAATCAGAAAATGGAGGAGTCAGGATTTATGGCAAAGCGAGGAGGCTTCCCGGGCGGTATGCCGGGCAATATGAATAATCTGATGAAACAGGCGCAGAAAATGCAGAAGCAGATGGAGGAGAACCAGAAGGCTCTCGAGGAGAAGGATTTCACGGCATCTGCGGGCGGCGGAGCTGTCGAGGTGACGGTTTCCGGGAAAAAAGAAGTGACGAAAGTGAAGCTGTCGGAGGAGGTCGTAGACCCGGACGATATTGAGATGCTCGAGGATCTGATTGTCGCGGCGACCAATGAGGCGCTGCGCCAGGCCGAGGAGGCAGCTGCAGCGGCGATGTCGAAGCTGACAGGCGGCCTTGGAGGACTGGGAGGCTTCGGGCTCTGATGGATTACTACGGGAGTCAGATGTCAAAGCTGATCGAGCAGCTCGCTTCCCTGCCAGGCATCGGCGGGAAGTCCGCGCAGCGGCTGGCATTTCATATCATCCATATGCCGAAGGAGCGCGTGGAGCAGCTCACGCGGGCGATTACGGATGCGCGTGACAATGTGCGCTACTGCAGTGAGTGCTTTACGCTGACCGACCAGGAAAAATGCCCGATCTGCAGCAATCCGTCGCGCGACCACGGCACGATCATGGTCGTGGAGAGCACGCGCGACCTCGCCGCGTATGAGAAGACCGGGAAATATGGGGGCGTCTACCATGTACTCCACGGGGCGATTTCACCGATGCTCGGGATCGGGCCGGGAGATATCCGCCTGAAGGAGCTGATGCACCGCCTGCAGGGCGATGTGAATGAGGTGATCATTGCGACGAACTCGAGCCTGGAGGGCGAGACGACGGCGATGTACATCAGCAAGCTGGTCAAGCCGACCGGGATCAAGGTCAGCCGCATTGCGAGCGGCGTGCCGGTTGGCGGTGATTTGGAGTATATCGACGAGGTGACGCTGCTGAGGGCGCTGGAGGGCAGGATAGCGCTGTGATCAGGGCCGCAGGCTCAGGATGCAGTCCCTGATCTGTTCTGCCATTTCCATGATGGTTGACAGCCGTGCTGTCTGGAGAGAGAGATAGGGCTGCTGTCCTTCCGTCCCGGCGATCCCTGTGATCGCGAGATCTCCGGCAGCCGGGAGCCGTTTGCTGACGCCTGCGCCGGGGCGCAGGCTGCCCGGCCTTATGAAGACAGAGCCGACCTCGGCGGCGGGTCCGAGCGAAGCGTCGATTGCAATTACAGTCCTGCCGGGATGCGTTTTTTTGATCTGCGGGAAGATATCGCGCAGGTTCAGCGCGTGTACGGTATCTTCGAGCGTGCCGTAGACGGGGAAGTCATGCGCGGCACACTTCTTGAGCAGGGTCCCGACGAGAGGGCCGAGGCTGTCCCCGATGATGCGGTCTGTGCCGATGCACAGAATGACAGGGGCGGTTTCCGTTGGATTTGCTTCATCTAATAGAGTCCGCAGCGACAGGGGATGCAGCGGCAGGGCATTGGATGCCGGTGCAAAGCCGGATGCGTTCAGATGCGGAAACATCGGGATGCTGTAAATATTCATATCCGCTTCCTTTCTGATGGAGCGCTGCATTTCAGCGCTGTTATTTCAGTCTATCCACATTCAGGGAAAATATTCCATGCTGCTTTACTTGTAAATACAATGAAAAAATTTCTTCTTTTGTCCATGAATTGATAAATTCTGCATAAAGTATATGGTAAGGTAATCTGGCTGTAATGATCCGGCCTCCGGCCGTGCCGTGACAGTCTTGCGTGGGAGTTTGCATGGAAAAGGAGTGAGAGGAGTATGGGAAAGGAATCGGTATTGCCGAGAAACATACGTCAGATAGGGGAAATATGCGGCCGTGAGAGGGTCTGTATTGAGGATTATGTGATGACTTTTATCCACAAAAAGGAGACAAAAGAGGAGCAGGCCTGCCTCAGTGTTTTCCTCGGAGAGCAGCAGAACACGGAGGAAGCGGAATACCTTTTTATCAGGGGGATCCTGGAGATACCGCAGCAGGACGAGAGTGGGGAGACGGATTGGAATATCCTGTATGAGCAACAGAAGAAATATTTCCCGGAGTGGACAGTGCAGGGCTGCTGTGTGATCGGCGCATACCCGGCAGGGCGGATGGAGGAGCTGACGGAGGCAGTTCCGGAGGCTGCGGGGTTGCTGTACCATCTGCAGGAGCAGGAGGAGACATTGTATCGGATGGCGGATGGCCAGTACCGCAGGCTCCCGGGTTATTTTGTCTTCTATGAGCAGAACCGGAAGATGCAGGAGTATCTGTCTGCGCTGTATGGGGAGGAAAGCGTTGAGAAGGAAGGGGCGCCGGATAAGGCGGTTAAGAGTTTCCGGGCAAAGGTAGAGGAGAAGGGATTACAGAGGAGCGGCAGTTTTTTGAGGCTTGCAAGCTCGTTTTTTGTGATTACGGTACTCGTGATCGGGGCGGTTGTCGTGAATCGGATCGAGGATATCCGTAAAGTGAAAAACACTGTGGATATTGAGACTGCCGGGGATGGGGAGACTGCCGTCCGGGAGGCGCAGAGGATAGCGGCATCCGGGGACGAGATGCCTGCTGACAATCAGGCCGACGCCGGAGACAGTGCGGCGGCAGCTTCGGACGGGGCGGTTTCGGATGTGCAGCAGGAGGTCGAAGCGAATGCCGGGGACGGCGCGGCCCTGCCGGGCTCCGAGTCCTTCTGGGAGGATACGGCGGCTGAACTGAATGAGATCATGCAGAGTGCGCCGGGGGAGCATTATGCGGATGGTGAAGCAGCGCAAAGTGAGGAAAGCCAGGCAGTGGACGCGGCGCCGCAGAGCACGGAAAGCCAGGCAGCGGACGCGGCGCCGCAG
>CAYRKA010000107.1:4910-7539 GCA_964424785.1 uncultured Lachnospiraceae bacterium
GCCGCAGGCGGCCGGTGTATCCGGCGGCGTGACGGCCGGCACAGTCACCACTACAGACGGCGCTTTGCAGGGTGGCGCGGACGGAACGCAGGAAGCCGTTTCCCGGCAGGTACAGGCCACCTATACGATCAGAGAGGGTGATACGCTGGCTGATATCTGCAATAAATATTACGGAAGCCTTGACAGATTGGAGGAATTGTGCGACGTTAATGCAATCACGGACGCGAACCTGATCCTGCCGGGCCAGAAGCTTGTGCTTCCGTAATGGTTGCGTCTGATAAAACATTTTGCTATAATGGCGTCAGATATTGTGCCCATGGCCGGTCCGGACCGGCCATGGTACATGATATGCAGGCAACGGGGAAAGGGGACTTTGCAACAGGGCGCAAAGTCCCGGCTGAACGATAACACACTTTCACTTGAAAGAATGGACGACAGGTAATTTACATGATGAAGGATAAACGGAGCAGCATCCTGGAGTGGTTTAAACGTCTCCTGGGGCCGGAGGAAGAGCCGGGGCCGGAGGAGGAGCCGGGACGGAACGAGGAGCCGGGACGGAACGAAGAGTCGGGACAGAACGAAGAGCCGGGACAGAACGAAGAGCCGGGATCGGAGAAGGAGCCGGACGATAATCTGCAGGCAGAGGAGAGGCCGCTGTCTTCCGGCAATATTTTAAAGATTAATTTGCCTGAGGATGACCTGAAGACAGCGCTTGTGACGCGACGCAGGCGCAAGCGTATCATCCGGGCGGCAGTGATAGCCGCAGCGGCATTTGCCGTAGGTGGTTTTGCCCTGTATAATAAGTACCATACCTTTTGGGATTATATGATTGCCGATTCGATCGAAAACAAGGTGGCTGCCGGGACAAAGTACGAGAGCGCCGGGAAAAATATTTACCGTTACAATTCTGACGGCGTCTCGTGCGTGAGTCGCTCCAACGAAGTGAAATGGAGCATTACCTACAATATGCAGGCGCCGATTGCCGATACTTGTGGCAGTACGATGGTGATAGCGGAGCAGCAGGGGAATCAGGTTTACGTGGTCAATGAGGATGGCCTGGTGGGCAGCTTTGAGTCGTTGCTCCCGATCCTGAAGGTGCGTGTCTCCAAACAGGGCGTCGTTGCGGTGGTGCTGGAGGATGACGACGTCACCTGGGTCAATCTCTATCAGGCGGACGGTACGCAGATCGCGGGGGACAAGACGACTATCCCGGAGTCGGGCTATCCGCTGGATATCGACATCTCGCCGGACGGGGAGAAGCTTGCGGTGTCTTATTTAAGCGTGTCCGAGGGGCTGATGACAAGTACAGCCGCGTTTTATGATTTTGGCTCGTCGGGCAGTGCCGCTGACAATTACCTCATCGGCAGTGAAGAATACACTGCCGTGATTATGCCGGAGATCTTTTTTACCGGCGATTCGAGCGCGGCCGCGGTTACGGACAGTGGTTTTGTCGTGTTCAGGGGCGGCACGATGAAGCAGGCGGCTTCGGTTACGTTCGAGGAGGAGATCCTGAGCACGTTCCATGATGAGGAACGGATCGGCTTCCTGTTCCAGGGCGATGAGGAGCACGATTACAGGATGGAGCTGTACAATTACCGCGGCAAGCGTAAGGCATCGAGCCAGATCAATGCCTCGTTTGATGAGATCAGGATACAGGACGGACAGATCCTGATGTACGGGGACCAGTCATGCCAGGTGTTTACAATGTCCGGGGTGACGAGGTTTTCATCGGAGTATGAGAAGACGATTGAGGATATGTTCTATTTCTCGGAGTTCCGCAAGTATCTGATTATCACGCAGGATAGTTTCGACCGCATTCGGATCAGCTGATATGGGAGAAAATTATGAATTTACTGGAAATCATTGTAATCGCGCTGACGGTGCTTCTGGCGTTCGGCGGCTATCGGAAGGGTTTTGTGAAAAAGCTTGCCTCGATGGTGTCGCTGCTGCTTTCGGTTGCGCTTGTGTCGGTTGCCTTGCCGTATGTGACAAAGTATATCAGGGAATATACGCCGGCGTATCAGTACATCGCGGACCAGTGCGAAAAAATGGTTGCCGAGCAGGCTGGCGCACTGCTTGCAGGCAGGTCAGGCAGCGCGGACGGTACCGGCTCGCTGGCGGACGGCGCGGGCTCATTGACGGATGGCTCGCCGGACAGCGGTACCGGCTCATCGGACAGCATTTCGTGGGACAGTTTCGCGGCTTTCCAGATCGGGAAAATTGAGCAGACCGAGATGATCGAGGAGCTGCCGCTGCCGCAGGTCCTCCGGGATCTGCTGCTCGATTACAACAATGCCGAGGGCTATGAGCGGCTCCAGGTCTCTACCTTCCAGGATTATATTGTACAGTTTGCAGCGACAGCCATCCTGAACGTGATTGCGTTCATTGTCTCGGTGATTCTCGTGCACATCCTGCTGCGGATCGTGATTGCCGCGCTTGGACTGCTCACACATCTCCCGGTGATCCGTTTTGTCAACCGCATTGCGGGCCTTGGGCTCGGGCTTGTCGAGGCGCTGTTTTTCCTTTGGATTTTCTTCCTTGTCCTGTCGATGATGTCGGCGACTGACATCGGGCTCCGGCTGCTGTCGATGGTGCAGGAGAGTGAATTCCTTGCGCCGCTGTATGAGTC
>CAYRKA010000108.1:0-7523 GCA_964424785.1 uncultured Lachnospiraceae bacterium
CTCAGAAATAAAATCGAAGTGAGGAGCTTGACATGAGTTACTGGTATGAGAATGCTATATTTTATCATATGTATCCGCTGGGGATGAGCGGGGCGCCTTTTGAGAACAGGGAGGCGGAGGTTGTACACAGATTTGAGGATTTGAAGCGGTGGATTCCGCATATTGCCAGGCTCGGCTGCAGTGCGATTTATATCGGCCCGCTGTTCGAATCGACAACGCACGGCTATGACACGCGGGATTACAGGATGATAGACCGCCGCCTTGGGGATAATCATGATTTTAAGGAGTTTGTACGTCTCGCCCATGAGGCGGGGATACGGATTGTGGTGGATGGCGTGTTCAATCATACGGGGCGGGAGTTTTTCGCATTCCGGGATATCCAGCAGAACAGGGAGGGTTCGCGCTACTGCGGGTGGTACAAGGGCATTCATTTCGGCTGGAATAATCCTTACAATGACGGGTTTGGCTATGAGGCATGGAGGAACTGCTTTGAACTGGTCAATCTGAACCTGCAGAACCGTGAAGTGCAGGATTATCTGTTCGATGTGATCCGATTCTGGATTCAGGAGTTTGAGATCGACGGGATCAGGCTCGACTGTGCGGATTGCCTTGATTTTGATTTTATGAAGGAGATGCGCTGGATGACGACGGGCCTGAAGCCGGATTTCTGGCTGATGGGTGAGGTGATCCACGGAGATTACGCGCGCTGGGCGAATCAGGATATGCTGCATTCGGTGACGAATTACGAGCTTCACAAGGGGCTGTATTCGGGGCATAATGACCATAATTATTTTGAGATTGCGCATACGATCCGCAGGCAGTTCGATGAGAACGGCGGGATTTACAGGGGCAGGACGCTCTATTCGTTTGTGGATAACCATGATGTTGACCGTATCGTATCCAAGCTGAAGAATCCGCGCCATCTGAGGCCAGTGTATACGCTTTTGTATACGTTGCCGGGGCTTCCGTCCATTTATTATGGCTCGGAGTGGGGGATTCCGGGGCGGAAAGCAGATGGCGGGGATACGGCGCTCCGTCCGGCTCTTGATCTCGATGAGATGGAGCAGAATCCGACGGTGGAAGGGCTGGAAGAGTTTCTTGGATTCCTCGGGAAATGCCGCAGGGAATACCCTGTGATCGGGAGCGGCAGGTACCGCGAACTGCTTTTGACGAACCGCCAGTATGCGTTTGCGAGGATCGGGGACGGTGAGTGTGTCGTGGTGATGGTAAATAATGATGAGAAAGAGGCGCAGATGAATGTACAGCTGCCGGTAGCGGCTTCTGTGATTACCGACCTGATGACAGGGGAGGCGGTCGGGGAGCAGTCAGGCCGGGTGGACATGACACTTCCTGCGGGCGGGAGCATGCTTCTCTACGTGAAGTGACAGCAGAGTTTTTGCGCAGCTTCCGCTCCGTCCGGCTCCTGGCTGACCGATAGCGGAGCAGACTGTGAGCAGTAATACAACTATGTTTCATTATAAAAGGAGAGAGACAGTATGGCAGTGCAGACGAAGAAAGCTCCGTCCCGGAAGGGCGGAGGCAGGAAAAAACAGGAGGAATTCATCACCGAGCTTGACCAGTACCTGTTTGGACAGGGGACGCATTATGATATTTATAAAAAGCTCGGCGCACATCCGATCACCCGGCAGGGGAAGAAGGGGACGCATTTTGCGGTGTGGGCGCCCCACGCGGCGGAGGTCTTTGTGATCGGGTCGTTTAACGGATGGAATGAGCAGAGCCATCCGATGAAGCGGCAGGAGCCGCTCGGCATTTATACACTGTTTGTGCCGGGGATCGGCGTCGGGGAGCTTTACAAATATCTGATCATTACGCCGGACGGCAGGAAGATTTACAAGGCGGACCCGTTTGCCAACCATGCGGAATTCCGTCCGGGAACGGCGTCCCGGGTGGCGGATATTTCCAAAATCAAATGGTCGGATTCTGTCTGGATGGAGAACCGGAAGAAATTTGATCAGGCTAAGAGCCCGGTTTCGATCTATGAGGTGCATCCGGGGAGCTGGAAGAAGCATCCGCATGGGGAGAATGATGCGGGATTCTACAATTATCGCGAGTTTGCGCGTGCCTTGACGGATTACGTGAAGGATATGGGATATACGCATGTGGAGCTGATGGGGATTGCGGAGCATCCGTTTGACGGATCCTGGGGATATCAGGTGACGGGCTATTACGCGCCGACATCGCGGTACGGCACGCCGGAGGATTTTGCGTATTTTGTGAATTATCTGCACAGGCACAAGATCGGGATCATCCTCGACTGGGTACCGGCGCATTTCCCGCGCGACGCGCAGGGGCTGGCGGATTTCGACGGCACATGCCTGTATGAATATGCCGACCCGCGCAAGGGGGAGCATCCGGACTGGGGGACAAAGGTCTTCGATTACGCGAAGAATGAGGTCAAGAATTTCCTGATCGCGAATGCGATTTACTGGATCGAGCAGTTCCATGTGGACGGACTGCGCGTCGATGCGGTCGCGTCGATGCTGTATCTTGATTACGGCAGACGGGACGGACAGTGGGTGGCGAACCAATATGGAGGCAATAAGAATCTCGAGGCGATCGAATTTTTCAAACATCTGAACAGCGTGCTGAAGGGCCGCTGCCCGGAGCTTATGATGATTGCCGAGGAGTCGACCGCCTGGCCGAAGGTGACCGGCAAACCGGAGGATGACGGCCTCGGCTTCACAATGAAATGGAATATGGGCTGGATGCATGATTTCCTTGAATATATGAAGCTTGATCCGTATTTCCGCCAGTACAACCACAACAAGATGACGTTTGCGATGACGTATGCATATGCGGAGAAGTATATTCTGGTGCTTTCTCATGACGAGGTCGTCCATCTGAAATGTTCAATGATCAACAAGATGCCCGGCCTGTACGATGACAAATTCGCAAACCTGAAGGCGGGATATTCCTTTATGTTCGGGCATCCGGGTAAGAAGCTGCTGTTTATGGGGCAGGATTTCGCCCAGTTCCAGGAGTGGAGCGAGGAGCGGGAGCTCGACTGGTACCTGCTCGGGGAGAAGAAGCATCAGCAGATGCAGAATTACGTGCGCGCGCTTCTGAAGCTCTATGCGAAGACGCCTGCGATGTATCAGGCGGACTGTGACCCGGTGGGCTTTGAGTGGATCAACGCGGATGACAATTCCCGCAGCATTTTCAGCTTTGTGCGCCATTCGGAGGATGGAAAGAGCAATCTGTTGTTTGTGATTAATTTTACGCCGGTTGCGCGGCCGGATTACCGTGTCGGCGTGCCGAGGAGGAAGCAGTATAAGCTGGTGCTCAACAGCGATGAGGAACAGTATGGCGGCAGCGGCAAGGAGCAGCCGATTGTTTACAAGGCGGTAAAGCAGGAGTGCGACGGCCGGCCGTATTCGTTTGCGTATGACCTTCCGGCATATGGCGTAGCTATATTTAAATTTTAATGTAGCTTTAAATTTTGGTGATTGTCATTTTTTGGGAAATGGGTTATTATTGTTCTGAAAAGGAGGACGCAGAAGAATGATTTCCAGCCAGATTTTACAAAATACGATTGATGAGCTGCACACGATTACCAGAATCGATTTCTCCATCTTGGATATTGAGGGGAATGAAGTGGCCTCCACGATTCCGACTGACTATGTGAAACCGGAGGCAGTTGTGCAGTTTGCAGATTCACCGGCAGACAGCCAGGTAGTACAGAATGCCCATTTTTTCAAAGTATTTGATGATAAGAAGCTTGAGTATGTCCTTATTTCTAAGGGTTCCTCTGAGGATGCCTATATGATCGGGCGCGTTGCGGTCAGCGAGATCCAGAATCTGATTATTGCATACCGTGAGCGCTTCGACAAGAACAATTTTATTCAGAACCTGCTGCTCGACAATATGCTCATGGTTGATATTTACAACCGTGCCCGCAAGCTCCATATCGACACGGAGGTACGCCGCATGGTGTACGTGATCGAGACGAAGTATGAGAAGGACAATACGGCGTTGGAGATTGTCAAAGGATTGTTCGGGAGCCATGTGAAGGACTTTATCACGCAGGTTGATGAGAAAAGCATTATCCTTGTGCAGGAGCTGCGGGAGCAGGATGATTATGCGCAGGTTGAGCAGACTGCGAAGATGCTGCGCGATATGCTGAACTCTGAGGCGATGTCCAGTGTGAAGATTGCCTATGGCACGATTGCAAAGGAGATCCGCCAGGTATCGCGCTCCTACAAGGAGGCGAAGATGGCGCTCGATGTCGGCAAGATCTTCTATATGGAGAAGTCGATTATCGCGTACAATACGCTCGGTATCGGCCGCCTGATTTATCAGCTTCCGATCCCGCTCTGCCAGATGTTCATGAAGGAAGTATTCACGGAGGCCTCGCCGGAGACGTTTGATGAGGAGACGTTGACGACGATCAATAAGTTTTTTGAAAACAACCTGAATGTTTCCGAGACAGCCAGGCAGCTCTATATCCACCGCAATACGCTGGTGTACCGTCTGGAGAAGCTGCAGAAGAGCACGGGCCTTGATATCCGCGTATTTGATGATGCCCTTACCTTCAAAATCGCAATGATGGTGGTCAATTACATGAAGTACATGGAGAAGGGAATCTGATGCGTTGTCCTGCATTACGATTTGGCCTTATTGACAAAACAGGAGCCGGTTTGGCTCCTGTTTTTTGTATAATTCACACAAACTGAAAATAATTTATCATAAACGCTTTACAAATCACAAAAACATGGTATAATGCAATTCAAGAGAGATACATATCCATTTTCATATTACACATATTATTGACACGATTTTCTGTGTACAGTCGCAGGAGCAGACAGCGGAGGAGCTGGCTGCTGATTTCACACCGATTCGGTGGATTTCATGTTGCTGGGCTTGCAGAGCGACAGGCTTTCGGGAGAACGGGTTTTATAGGAGCGGGATTTTGCGGGAGCAGGTTTTGAGGATACTTTTTCTGCGGAAGTTTTGAGAGCAGCAGGTTTCGGAGATTCAGGCTCCAGGAGGAGAGGTGCTTTTCGTTGAGGGAAGTGCGGATTGTGGCTTTATTGTGTATCACAATGGCTGCCGTGCTCTGTGACCTCAGGTCAGGGAGGATTCCGAACGCACTCATTGTGACAGGGCTCCTGTGCGGTTTCGCATATCAGATTCTGGCGAACGGCCTCATAGGAGTGCTGCTTTTTCTGGGCGGGAGCGGGCTTCCGGCATTGTTGTTTTCTGTCTTATTCTTTTTTCGGATGATCGGGGCGGGAGACATCAAGCTGCTGTGTGTCCCCGGCGCTTTTCTCGGGCCGGTGCACGGATTGGCGTGCCTTATTTTTGCAGTGCTGTCCGGCGGGCTGATTTCGCTTATCCTGATGGTGCGCCATGGGAATATGTATGTGAGGCTGCAGTATTTTTCGGAGTATGTCAGCAGCTATTGCAGAGATAAGATATGGAGGCCTTACCTGAGCGGGGCGGATGAGGATGCGAGATTCTGTTTTTCTGTTCCGATCCTGCTGGGAGTACTTTGTTATATAGGAGGGATCATTTGAAGAAGAGTATTTTTGCGGTTTGTGATCTGGAGTCGTCCTATGCGGTCAATCTGATGGATTACCTGAATGAAAAGAAGACGACGCCGTTTGAGGTGCAGGCTTTTACAAATGTCGATAGCCTTACAGTCTTTGCGCGGGAGAATCCGATTGAGATTCTGCTCATATCCACGCGCGCCATGTGCAATGAGATCCGGGAGCTTCCGATCAGCAGGGTGATTATTCTGTCGGAGGGGGAGAAGCTGCAGGATCTGGAGGAGTATCCGTTCGTTTACAAGTATCAGTCATCGGATCAGATACTCTCTGAGGTGTTGGAGTATTATGTGGAGGATCATCCGGAGCCACATATCCTGTCGGGCGCGCGGCGGACAAAGCTTTGCGGGGTGTATTCTCCTGTCGGCAGGACGCGCAGTACGTCCTTTGCGCTGACGCTGGGCGAAGTCCTGGCGGAGACGAAGCAGGTGCTGTACCTGAATTTTGAGGAGTATTCCGGTTTTGAGGAGCTGTTTGGCGTGAAATACCGTACCGATATTTCTGATCTGATCTATTTTGCGAGGCAGAAGGAGGGCGGGCTTGTGTTCAAGCTGAATTCCGTGATCCAGACGTTCCATGAGCTCCAGTATATCCCGCCGGCGCTCTCGCCCGGAGACATCCGTGATGTATCCGGGGAGGAATGGATCGCATTTTTGCAGGAGATCCTGTCCTTCCGCGAGTATGATGTGATTATCCTGGATCTCAGTGAGCAGGTTGACGGCCTGTTCCAGATCCTGAAGGCGTGCGACAGGATTTATATGCCGGTGCGTGACGATATGATTTCGCGGGCGAAGCTTGCGCAGTATGACAAGCTTATCGAGATGCTGGAGCTCAGAGAGATAGAGAACAGGACGCGCAGGATCCGTCCGCCCGCACAGGCGCTGCTCAGGGAGAACGGCGACCTGACGCAGCAGCTCGTCTGGGGTGAGATGGGGAATTTTGTGCGCAGGATGCTCTGGGAGGAGGATATCTGATGGGGAAGGAGCTTATCCGGATTTCCAGGAGAGGCCTGGTGTGACGAGAGAGAAAGAAGCTTATCCGGATTTCCGAAAGGAGTCATGTTTGACGGAGAGGAGGATGCCTGTTGGATGAGAAGAAATTTATGCGTCTGCGGGATCGTCTGATGGAGAGCCTGGACGGTTACCGGGAGGTACAGGATGAGGAGATATACCGCTGCATCGACGACCTGATCCTGGAGATGGGGAGTGAATTCTATATCCGCCTTTCTGAGCGCACTGAGCTGAGGAGAGAGCTCTTCAATTCTGTCCGCAGGCTGGATATCCTGCAGGAGCTGATTGACGATGATTCCGTGACGGAGATCATGGTGAACGGTACGGACGGCATTTTCATAGAGCGGGATGGCAGGCTGTCGCTGTGGGAGAAGCATTTCTTTTCCAGGGAGCGGCTGGAGGATATTGCACAGCAGATCGTCGGGAAATGCAACCGCATTGTCAATGAGTCTGTGCCGATCGTCGACGCCAGGCTGGACAATGGCGCCCGCGTCAATATAGTCATGCCGCCGGTGGCGCTGAATGGGCCTGTCATCACGATCCGCCGTTTCCCTGATGAACCGATCAGCATGGATCAGCTGGTCCGCTGGGGGACAGTGACGGAGGAGGCGGTTGCTTTTCTGGAGCGGCTTGTGCGGTCGGGCTACAATATTTTTATCTCAGGCGGGACAGGCTCAGGCAAGACGACGTTCATGAACGCGTTGTCGCACTATATCCCGGGAGATGAACGCATTATCACAATAGAGGACAATGCGGAGCTCCAGATCCAGGGCATCAAAAATCTGGTGCGCCTGGAGGCGCGCGGCGCAAACACAGAGGGGGAGAAGGAGATCACGATCCGGGATCTGATACGCTCCAGTCTACGTATGCGCCCTGATCGTATCCTGATCGGAGAGGTCAGGGGCGGCGAGGCGATCGACCTGCTGCAGGCGCTCAATACAGGACA
>CAYRKA010000109.1:0-7471 GCA_964424785.1 uncultured Lachnospiraceae bacterium
CAGCGGCGGAGCCGCTGCCGCCCTCGGCGCGGCGAGTAGGTCAGATTGCATCTTCACTACTCGATTGCGCACGGGGCGGCGAGTGGTCGATGGATCTCCCTATCCGAATATACACAGGCCGCCAACAGAACCATGGTTTGTGCTTGCGCATTCGGATGCGGTATTGTATACTGTGGATTATGACGATTATCAAGGTCAGGAGAGAACAAAAGATATGATTTTCAGCAGCCTGTTGTTTCTGTTCCGGTTTTTGCCGGCAGTTTTGCTTTGTTATTATATCATGCCGCGCAGCCTGCGCAATCTGGTGCTGTTGCTGTTCAGCCTTGTATTTTATGCGTGGGGGGAGCCGGTCTATATTGTGCTGATGCTTGTGTCGATTCTTGTCTCGTACACGGGAGGACTTGCCGTTGACAGGCTGAAGAGTGAAGGCAGGGAACGGGGCGCGCGGGCGGCGCTGGTTGTTTCGTGCGCCGTGAGCCTGTCGCTGCTCGGCTTTTTCAAATACGCGGATTTCGCGATCGGCACGGTGAACAGTGTGACCGGGGCGGGGCTGTCTCTTTTGAAGCTGGCGCTGCCGATCGGGATTTCCTTTTATACGTTCCAGACGATGTCGTACACGATCGACGTTTACCGGGGAGAGGCGCAGGTCCAGAAGAACCTGGTCTCGTTCGGGGCGTACGTCGCGATGTTCCCGCAGCTGATCGCCGGGCCGATTGTCCAGTACAAGACGATCGATGAGCAGCTCCGCAGCAGGCGTGAGACGTCGGAGGAGTTCGCACTCGGCATCCACCGCTTCATGGTCGGGCTGGGCAAAAAGGTACTGCTCGCGAACAATGCGGGTGAGCTCTGGGAGACGGTGAGCGCGATGCCATACGACAGCCTCCCTGCTCTGACGGCATGGCTTGGGCTTGCGGCTTACACGTTCCAGATTTATTTTGATTTTTCGGCGTACTCGGATATGGCGATCGGGCTCGGGCATATGTTCGGCTTCCGTTTTCTTGAGAATTTTAATTATCCCTATATATCGAAAAGCATCACGGAGTTCTGGAGACGCTGGCATATCTCGCTCAGTACATGGTTCCGCGAGTATGTGTACATACCGCTCGGCGGCAACCGTGTGTGCCGGTGGAAGCATGTGCGCAATATCATGGTGGTATGGCTGCTGACCGGTATCTGGCACGGCGCAAACTGGAATTTCCTGCTGTGGGGAGTCTATTACGGCATACTGCTTCTGCTTGAGAAGTTTTTCCTCGGGAAATACCTGCAGCGTCTTCCGGCCGTTTTCCGGCATATTTACTGTATGTTTTTTGTGATGATCGGATGGAACCTGTTTGTCTTTGACGATATGGGGGCGGGCTTCGCCTTTATGCGGGCATTGTTCGGAGGGGGCGGGCTGTTTGGCAATCGGGAAACGCTGTACCTGCTGATCAACAATGCGGTGCTGCTCGTGATCCTGGTTCTCGGCAGTACGACGCTTCCGAAGCGGCTTGGCGGGAAGCTCTGCGCGGCGCTTGCGGGGCGGGAGGCCGTGATGACGGTGGTGTGCGGCGTGTTCTATGCGGCAGTATTTCTGCTGTCGGTGGCATGGCTGGTGGACGCATCGTACAATCCGTTCCTGTATTTCCGGTTCTGACAGGAAAAGGCATGGCGGAGTACGCGTCGGGGAGCGAATAACGGATGTCTCTTGCCATATACGGGATGTGGGAGATTCCGGACAGCGGGGCACAGGCGGCGCGGGAGATGTCGTATTGCTGTGTATGGGAGATTTGCGGAGGTTGGATATGAGTAAGCTTCAGTCCTGGAACATAATTACCCTGTTCTGCGTTTTCATATTCGGATTTACTGCGGCGACACTGGTCAAGCCGGATGACACGTACTCCGAGTCGGAGAACAGGACGCTTGAACAGATGCCGGAGCTGAGCGCGGAGGCTGTCCTGAGCGGGGAGTTTGAGGAGGATTATGAGACGTACCTGACGGATCAGTTTGTCCTGCGCGATAAATGGATCGGGCTTAAGACGTCGGTCGAACGGGCGCTTCTGAGGCAGGAGAGCAAGGACGTTTATTTCGCGGATGACGGCTATCTGATCGAGAAGCACACGGGGAGCTTTATGTCCGACACGGCTCTCGCGAATATCACGGCGCTCGCCCGGTTCACAGAGGAATACCGGGGGCAGTTCCCGGATGGGCATATGACAGTCATGATAGTGCCGAATGCGGTCGATATCCTGCGGGACAAGCTGCCGGGATACGCTTCGCCGTATGACGAGGAGGGATATCTTGCGCAGGTCGAGGCAGCGTTGCCGGAGGGAGTCTGGTTCGATGCAGGGGAGGTGCTGCGGGCGCATTCGGATGAGCAGATGTATTACCGCACCGACCACCACTGGACGACGGGCGCGGCGTTCTATGTGTGCCGGGCCTGGATGGAAGCGCAGGATGGCCTGCCGGATCCGTTATCCGGGGATTCCGGCGCGGAGGAGCGCTCAGCGCAGGCATCTGATATACGCGTCATCAGCCGGGAGGACTTCGAGGTCGAGACTGTGACGGACAGCTTCGAAGGGACGATCCAGTCGAAGCTCGGCATCAAGGCGCAGCCTGACTCGATAGAGATTTATCAGTGGAAGGACGATCCGCTGTACACGGTCCGTAAGAACGGGGCGGAGGAGTTTACCTACAGCGTTTACGACTACACGGCGCTCGATACCAAGAGCAAGTATGATATCTTTTTCGGCGGCAACGATGCGCGTGTCACGATCAGGACGCAGGCCGGGACAGGGCGGCGGATTCTGATTCTCAAGGATTCCTACGCGCACTGCTTCGCGCCGTTCCTGCTCGAGTCATACGATGAGATCGAGCTTGTAGATATCCGTTACTACAACCAGAAGCTGAGCGGCCTGATCGCCGCAGGGAACTATACGGATCTGCTCGTGCTGTACAATGCGGCGGGCTTCGCAGAGGAGACCGGGATCGCCGGGATTTTATACTGACGGAATCCGGCGGAGCAGAGACCCCGGGCGGATGTTTTCCTGCGTCCGCTATGAAAACAGTCAACCCATAACATTTAGAAGGAGGCCACCAAATGAGCTGGGCAGATAAAATTTTTATCGATATGTGCAATGACATCCTCGAGAACGGTATGAGCACGGAGGGCGAGAAGGTCCGCCCGAGGTGGGAGGATGGTTCGCCCGCCTACACGATCAAACGCTTCGGCGTGGTGAACCGCTATGACCTGAGAAAGGAATTTCCGGCGCTGACGCTCCGCCGCATCGCGCTGAAGACGGCGTTTGACGAGCTGCTGTGGATCTGGCAGAAGAAATCCAACAATGTCCACGACCTGCACAGCTCGATCTGGGATAGCTGGGCTGATGAGGACGGCAGCATCGGCAAAGCGTACGGCTATCAGCTCGGCGTGCAGCATCAGTATCGCGAGGGCATGATGGACCAGGTAGACCGTGTGCTTTACGACCTGAAACATAATCCGTACAGCCGCCGTATCATGACGAATCTGTATGTACACGCAGATTTGCACGAGATGAACCTCTATCCGTGCGCGTACAGTATGACTTTCAATGTCACAAAGGAGCCGGGCAGAGACCGGCTGACGTTGAATGCGATCCTGAACCAGCGCTCCCAGGATGTCCTGACTGCGAACGGCATGAACGTCGCGCAGTATGCGCTGCTTGTGCATATGATGGCGCAGTGCTGCGGGATGGAGGCAGGCGAGCTGGTGCACGTGATTGCGGACGCCCATATTTATGACCGCCACATCCCGTTGGTGCGTGAGCTGATTGCCCGTGAGACGTATCCGGCGCCGAAGGTGTGGCTGACCCCGGATGTGACGGATTTCTACGCGTTCACGGTCGACGACCTGCATATTGAGAATTACGTGACCGGGCCACAGATCCGAAATATCCCGGTCGCGGTATGACGGAGGGCGGCTATGAATATTATCGTGGCAGTAGATAAGAACTGGGGAATCGGCTGTAATAACAAGCTTCTCGTCAGTATCCCGGCGGATATGAAATACTTCCGGCAGAAGACGACGGGCGGAGTGGTCGTGATGGGGCGAAGGACGCTCGAGAGCTTCCCGAACGGGCTTCCGCTGAAGAACAGGACGAATATAGTTCTGACCGCGAACCGGGATTACCATGTGGAGGACGCGGTAGTCTGTCATACGGTCGGCGAAGCGCTGGAGGAGCTGAAAAAGTATGACACGGAGGACATCTATGTGATCGGCGGCGAGAGTATTTACCGGCAGTTCCTGCCGTATTGCTCGGTAGCGCACGTGACGAAGATCGACCATGCTTATTATGCGGACGCGTTCTTCCCGGATCTCGACGCGATGCAGGAATGGCAGGTCACGGCGGACAGCGATGAGCAGACGTACTTTGACCTCGAGTACAGATTCCTGAAGTATGAGCGTGTGGTAACTATTCAGCCGTGCGGCAAATCGCAGGAATGAATGTGGCATACTTGTATGCCAACAGACATGGCTGCGATTTGACATATGGCGTTTAGCCATCAGCCGCAGACAGAAGCTGCGTAGCAGCGAATCACCTTCGCAGAAGGTGGTCTGCGGATTGGATGGCTGAATAGTTACAGCGTGTGTAGCAGGGAAGCGGGCGTCCCCTGGAGTTGCCCTTGAAATTTCTCCCGGAATAGTATATCATTAAAAAGCCAATTTGACGAACACAAGAAGGAGGATACTATGAGACATCTGATGAGTCCCCTGGATTTTTCTGTGGAGGAGCTTGACCGGCTGATGGATCTGGCGAATGACATTGAGGCTTGTCCGCAGAAGTACGCACATATATGTGCCGGCAAGAAGCTTGCTACTCTGTTTTATGAACCAAGTACCCGCACCCGACTCAGCTTTGAGGCTGCAATGTTGAATCTCGGGGGCAGCGTACTTGGTTTTTCTTCGGCTGATTCCAGCTCCGCCGCGAAGGGTGAGAGCGTTTCCGATACGATCCGCATCATCTCCTGCTATGCTGACATCTGTGCGATGCGGCACCCGAAGGAGGGCGCCCCGCTCGTCGCTTCCCTGAAGTCAGGGATCCCGGTCATCAATGCCGGTGACGGCGGCCACCAGCACCCGACCCAGACGCTGACCGACCTGCTCACCATCCGCTCGCTGAAGGGCGGACTGGGCAATTTCACGATCGGCCTCTGCGGAGACCTCAAGTTCGGCCGCACCGTCCATTCCCTGATCCAGGCGCTGATCCGCTATCCGAATATCAATTTTATCATGATTTCTCCCGAAGAACTTCGCCTGCCCGATAACATCCGCGACGATGTGCTGCGCAGGAACCATCAGAATTTCAAGGAGGTTGTCCGCCTTGAGGATGCGATGCCGGAGCTCGACCTGCTCTATATGACACGTGTGCAGAAGGAACGCTTTTTCAATGAAGAGGATTACATCCGCATGAAGGATTTTTACATCCTCGACAAAGAAAAACTCAGATTTGCCCGCAAGGATATGCTGATCCTGCACCCGCTGCCGCGCGTCAACGAGATATCCGTCGAGGTAGACGATGACCCGCGCGCCGTCTATTTCAGGCAGGCACAATATGGCGTCTATATCAGGATGGCGCTGATTCTCACATTGCTGGAGGTAGAAGTATGTTAAATGTCGGACAATTAAACGAGGGCGTTGTGCTCGACCATATCGAGGCCGGGAAGAGCATGCAGATTTACAGGTACCTGAAGCTCGACCACATGGACTGCTGCGTCGCGATCATCAAAAACGCGCACAGCAACAAGATGGGGAAAAAGGATATCATCAAGGTGGAATGCCCGATTGATGAGCTCGACCTCAATGTGCTCGGTTACATCGACCACCGCATCACCGTCAATATCATCAAGGACGCGCGCATTGTCGAGAAGAAGGAGCTGAACCTCCCGAAGCAGCTCGTGAATATCATCCGCTGCAAGAATCCGCGCTGCATCACGTCGATTGAACAGGAGCTGGACCACGTCTTCTTCCTCGCGGATGAGGAGAAGGAGATCTACCGCTGCCGCTACTGCGAAGAGCGCTACCGAAGTTCCAAAAAGGTTACAGTTCAGCCATGACTTTGCGCCCTGCTGCAAAGTCCTTTGGGACACGCAATTTTAGCCAAAAGGTAACTATTCAGCCATCCAATCCGCAGACAACCTTCTGCGAAGGTGCTTCGCAGCTACGCAGCTTCTGTCTGCGGCTGATGGCTAAACGCCATATGTCAAATCGCAGCCATGTCTGTTGGCATACAAGTATGCCGCATCCATTCCTGCGATTTGCCGCATGGCTGAATAGTTACGCCAAAGGAAAGGCTGATATAAGGGCCCGGTTCGGCTTGATTTTTTGATGTATATGCGGTAAAGTTGACAAAAAGGGATGGCTGCGCGGCATTGTGTTTCAACAGGACGCCGCAGCTTGCAAAAGGAGAATGATTTATGGCTTATTCAGAGAAAAAAAGGTGGCCGTTCCTCGGCCTGCCGCTGACCTTTACCTCGTATACGATTACCGATGAGGTGATTACGGTAAATTCGGGTTTTCTGAACCGCGTAGAGAATGACTGTTACCTCTACAAGGTGGTTGACGTGCGTCTGGAGAACAGCCTGCTTGAGCGAATTTTTGGGCTGGGGACGGTGCATTGCTTCAGCGGGGACGTGACGAACCCGGATCTGCGCATTATGCATATCAGGAATGCGAAGGAGATCAAAGATTATATCCTGAAGCAGTCCGAGGCGGAGCGCCAGCGCAAACGCACGCTTAACACGCAGAGCCTTGACGGCGGCGCCGCTGCGGCTGCAGCCGGCCAGATCGACAGCTGCAATTTGTAATCACAGTTCGGCCATGCATAGAAAATGCAAAGACAGGACGTGCAGGCTTGCCTGCTAAGAGCTGTATTACCGCTTTTGAATGGGAGGAACGCCCGTTCAGCCACAGACAGGAGCTGCGCAGCAAGCGCGTCTGCGGCCTGCATGGCGTCCTGGCTGAATCATGGCGCCTGCGAAATATTCATAAGGAGATTATACTATGTACGTTGACACTTTTTTCCGACCCTGATAGAATAGGAAAGCCCGTTGCCGTCCGGCATTTTGTGTGAAAACAATATGGAGGGGTCGGTGGATCCTGCCCTGTCAGGAGGAAAATACATTGAGTGATATAAGAAAAGAGATTGAGAAGCGCCGCACCTTTGCGATTATTTCGCACCCGGATGCCGGCAAGACGACATTGACGGAGAAGTTCCTGCTCTACGGCGGGGCGATCAATCTGGCCGGTTCGGTCAAGGGCAAGGCGACTGCGCGCCATGCTGTCTCGGACTGGATGGAGATCGAGAAGGAGAGGGGGATTTCCGTCACCTCGTCGGTGCTTCAGTTTAATTACGGCGGCTACTGCATCAATATTCTGGACACGCCGGGACATCAGGATTTCTCGGAGGATACGTAACGTACGCTGATGGCGGCCGATTCCGCCGTCATGGTGATCGAC
>CAYRKA010000110.1:0-7384 GCA_964424785.1 uncultured Lachnospiraceae bacterium
GTCGGTAAACTCCCCTATCCGATAGCAGGCCCGCAAGAGGTATTTTGCTGCTTACTCCTCCGAAAACTGATCCTTGCCTACCCCGCACAGCGGGCACTCGAAATCGTCCGGGAGATCCTCCCACTTCGTTCCGGGCTCGATGCCGTTCTCCGGCGAACCCTCTGCCTCGTCATAAACCCATCCGCATACGTCACATACATACTTCATAATACATCTCTCCTGTCTTTTTTCATTTGATGACCGTCATCACAGCTTCTCAAAATCCTCCGCGCCATGCTTGCACAGCGGGCAGATAAAGTCGTCCGGGAGCGTCTCGCCCTCATAGATATACCCGCAGATCTTGCAGACATAGCCCTTCTTTTCCGTCGTCGGCTGCGGCTTCGGCTTGATGTGGTCAAAATAATACTGATACGTCACACTCGGCGTCTCCGACAGTACCGCAGCCTCCGTTACCTCCGCGACAAACAGTGTGTGCGTATCATACTCACGCTCCTCAATGACCTTGCCCGAAATCACTGCATTTGCATACTCCGGCACATAGCGCAGGCCGTTTGCCGTGCGGAACTCTTCCATATCCGCAAACTTGTCGACATTCCTGCCGCTCTGGAAGCCAAAGTGCTGGAACAGCCTGAACGGAGCGTCGGTCGTCAGCACGGAAACATTGAAGACACCTGTCTTCTTAATCATATCGTGCGTGTAATTCGCCTTATTCACCGCAATCGAAATGCGCTTCGTCGCATCCGTCACCTGCGTCACGGTATTGATGATACAGCCGTTGTCCTTACCGCCATCCTTCGCTGTCAGGACAAACAGGCCATAGGAAAGCTTGAACATCGCTGTCGGGTCGATGAGCCTGCCCGTATCCTCCTGAAGCTCAGCCGGGGCCTCCTGCTGCTTCGCAGCCTGCGGAATGGATGCAGCCAATGCGTCGGCCAGCGCATCGATCTGCGGGAGCTGGCTCTCCTGAAGCGAGGAGACAATGCGGACCGTATTGTCGAGAATCGTCATATTCCTGCATTTCTCGAGCTCTTTGCGCATCAGCGCGCCGCTTGTCGGGGCCCACGAACCGTTCTCGATCAGGGCGACCGTGCGGTTCTGGATATTGTGCGCCACGAGGTCGAAAATCAGGGCCTCCATATTTACAAAAATGCCTGCGTTGTACGTCGTCGATGCAAATACGAGGTGGCTGTACTGGAACGCAGCGGCAATGATATCGGATGCCGGAGTCACCGACACATCAAACATCACTGTCTTCACGCCGCGCTCGCGCAGGCGGCACGCCAGCACCTCGGCCGCATTCTCCGTATGTCCGTAGACAGACGCGTATGCGATCACAACGCCGTACTCCTCCGGCGCATAAGAGCTCCAATGCATATATTTGCCGATATAATCTCCAATATTTTTCCGCCAGACGAATCCGTGCAGCGGGCAGATCATCTCAATCTCAAGCTTCGCAGCCTTCTTCAGGAGAGTCTGCACCTGGTCGCCGTATTTGCCGACAATGTTCGTGTAATAGCGGCGCGCCTCGTCGAGGTAATCGCGCTCAAAATCGACCTCGTCCGCGAACAATGCGCCGTTCAGCGCCCCGAACGTCCCAAAGGCATCCGCCGAGAACAGGATCTTGTCCGTCGCGTCATAGGAAACCATGACCTCCGGCCAGTGCACCATCGGCGCCATGACATAGGTGAAATGATGCCTGCCGGTGCTGATGCTGTCGCCCTCCTTCACAAGAACCACACGGGAATCAACATCAAAGCGGAAATACTGCTTCATCATATTCGCAGTTTTCCTGTTGCAGATGATCTGTACCTTCGGATAGCGCATCACGATATCCCAGATCGCCTCGGAGTGATCCGGCTCCATGTGATGTACCACGAGGTAGTCGAGCTGCCTGTCGCCGAGCAATGCCGCTATGTTTTCAAAAAACACACCCTTCACGGCCTTGTCCACCGTATCGAGAAGCATCGTCTTCTCATCGAGGAGCAGGTAAGAATTGTAGGATACGCCTCCCGGCACGGAATAGACGCCCTCAAACATCGCGAGACGCCGGTCGTTGCCGCCTACCCAGTAGAGATCATCGGTTACTTTTCTATAACAGTACATAAAAACCTCCTTCCATTCGGTTGATTACTGACTCATATCCCATAGTATATCATATTTTTTACACATTATGGGATTAATATTTCAGGGCATCCATAATATAGCAGTATTTTTTTAATTCTCTTTTTTAAATATGTGTGTCTCCTCCGCCTGGGCGCGCGTCTTCCTGTACCAGTAATAATCGCCCTGCCCTTTGCCATAATTCTGGATCTCGACATCGACATCGTAGTACCATTTCCTGCCGCCAACCACCGCATAATTCCAGGAATGGTTCGGTGTCGAGCCATCCATGTTCTTATAATTGCCGCTGCAGACTCCCGCCTCGATTCCCGCATGATTGCACAGGATCGCAAAAATCGCAGCATGGTCCGTACAGACTCCGATCCGCCGCTGCATATTCCATTCCTGGTCGTATTTGTAAGTGTAAAACAGCTCTCCGGCAGCGTATTTCGCATCCGTCTCCGCCTTGTATGCCCTGACTTTTTTGCGGAGTTTCTTCATATTATAATAGACCTTGTATTTGCCTGACTTGCTGTAATGTACGTGATGGAAATGCGTCGTCATATAGTGGTAAATGTTCTTTACCTTCTGCTCATCGCTCTGGTCAGAGTACACACCGGCCTCGAGCAGCATCTGCTCCGCCATATAATCCACATTGTCATTGCCGGTCAGAAGCTGCGGTGTAACCACCGACGCCAGCCCGTCACGGCCGGACGGGGCGGCTCCTGAAACCGTCAGCGTTCCCGTCCTCTTTACAGGCGTAGTCCGGCTCTTCCCGCTGCCGGTGCATGACAGGACAGCCTCGACTGTATACACGCCATCCCCGATGTAGGTACCACTCTGCAGGCCGGCTTTGTTCCCCTTTGACGCCTTGCCATACCATTTATACTGGATCGAACTGCTCCCGCTGCGCTTATATGATTTTGTAAAGACAGACTGACCCTGTGCGTTCAGCACACGGATCCTGAGCTTAAACGATGTCTTTACATTTGTCTCCGTTGTGAACCCGCAGCGGATCACCACATAATTCCCCTTGCTCGGATGAAAACCCTGTGTCCCTGCGCTGACAAGCAGAGAATCAATATTCATTTTGATCTGAGGCGTACTCTGCTTTGCCCCTGCCGTCGCTGCAAAGCAGAATGCAAGCAGCAGACCCAGGAAGCAGCACCACACAGCCTTTTTCCTGCAGTTTCTCATTCTATCCCCTCCCCTTCGTTTATCGATTCACACCGACAGCCCGTTCATCTGCATCCGGCGGCTTTACGCCGCCCTTCAGAAGTCATCGGACCTGCAGCACCGCTGCTTTCATCTCCTTTACATAGTCCGCGACATAAGGCACACAGTCCGCGCCATATTTTGCGCAGAGCTTTACGATGGCGGATCCGACGATCACGCCGTCCGCGATTCCCGCCATCTTCTTCGCCTGCTCCGGCGTCGAAATGCCGAAGCCGATCGCGCACGGCACGCTGGTGTTCTGATGCGCAAGCTTCACGATTTCCCCGAGATCCGTGCTGAACTCCGTGCGCACACCCGTCACGCCGAGCGACGAGACGCAGTAGAGGAAGCCTTCCGCAGACGCTGCAATCTTCGCGATACGCTGACGGGAAGTCGGGGCAACCAGCGAGATCAGCGCGAGGCCATACTGCCTGCACACCGTGGCGAACTCCTCCTTCTCCTCGTAAGGCACGTCCGGCAGGATGATGCCATCCATGCCAAGCTCCGCCGCCCGCTTCACGAAGCGCTCCGTCCCGTAGGAAAACACGACGTTCGCATACGTCATGAAAACCATTGGCACCTGCGAATTCCGGCGGATCCGCTCCACCATCGCAAAAATCTTGTCGGTCGTCACGCCGCCCGAGAGCGCACGCACATTTGCCGCCTGGATGACCGGCCCCTCAGCCGTCGGATCCGAGAACGGGATGCCGAGCTCGATCAGATCTGCCCCTGCCTGCTCCATCGCATATACCAGCTCCTCCGTCACGTCAAGCGACGGATCCCCGCACGTGATAAACGGGATAAATGCTTTCCCATCCTGAAATGCCTCAGCAATCTTATTCATGGATATCCTCCCCTCTGTAGCGTGCAATCGCCGCACAGTCCTTGTCGCCGCGCCCGGAAATATTGATCACGATGATCTGGTCCTTCTCCATCTGCGGCGCAAGCTTACGCGCGCAGGCAACCGCGTGGGCGCTCTCGATCGCCGGGATGATGCCCTCAAGCCTCGAGAGATATTCAAATGCCTCCACAGCTTCCTCATCCGTCACCGGCACATACTCCGCGCGCCCCTTGTCGTAGAGATACGCGTGCTCCGGCCCGATCCCCGGATAATCGAGGCCCGCCGAGATCGAGTAGACCGGCGCGATCTGGCCGTACTCGTCCTGGCAGAAATAGGATTTCATGCCATGGAATATCCCGAGCTTCCCTGT
The DNA here is from genome assembly GCA_964424785.1 of uncultured Lachnospiraceae bacterium. Lineage (GTDB taxonomy): Bacteria > Bacillota > Clostridia > Lachnospirales > Lachnospiraceae > Choladousia. The sequence goes on from CAYRKA010000110.1 coordinate 4,527, forward strand.
CGCGATCGTCGCCGCCGTCTCCGCCGTGTTGACACCCCGGCCTGCCGCCTCGCAGCCGATCAGCCGCACACTCTCATCCCCGATAAAATGGTAGAACGCGCCGATCGCATTCGAGCCGCCGCCGACACAGGCAAGCACCGCGTCCGGCAGCCTGCCCTCACGCTCCATGAGCTGTTCCTTGATCTCCTTCGAGATCACGCTCTGGAAATCGCGCACGATCGTCGGGAACGGGTGCGGCCCCATCACGGAACCAAGCACATAGTGCGTGTCATCGATGCGGTTCGTCCACTCGCGCATCGTCTCGGACACAGCGTCCTTGAGCGTCCCGGTGCCGGTCGTCACCGCATGCACCTTCGCACCGAGCAGGCGCATCCGGTAAACGTTGAGCGCCTGGCGCTTCGTGTCCTCCTCGCCCATAAACACCTCGCACTCCATGTCCATCAGCGCCGCAGCCGTCGCGGTCGCGACACCGTGCTGCCCGGCTCCTGTCTCCGCGATCACACGGGTCTTGCCCATCCTCTTCGCAAGCAGCACCTGGCCAAGCACGTTGTTGATCTTGTGCGCGCCGGTATGGTTCAGATCCTCCCGCTTCAGATAAATCTTCGCGCCTCCCAGATCCGCCGTCATACGTCTCGCGTAGTACAGCCGTGACGGCCTGCCTGCGTACTCATTCAGCAGCTCTGTCAGCTCCCGGTTGAATTCCGGATCGTCCTTGTAATGGTTGTAGGCTTCCTCCAGTTCGAGCACTGCATTCATCAGCGTTTCCGGTATGTACTGGCCGCCATGTATTCCGAATCTTCCGCTCATCATTGCTCCTCCTTCTTTCTATAAATGATCTACCCGTCAAAAGCTGATTCCCGGATTGTCCCGGCCGTCTCTCCTGCCCTATAGCCGGACGTGAGCCTGTCCTCACGAAATGGCGCTCTTCCTCCACTTGCCCCTGCGGTAAAATATGACCGTGACAACCGCTCCTGCCACCCACGACACCAGCAGCGAAATAAAGATACATTCCCTGCGGCCATTCGGCAGCGCCTCCGTTCTCGTCAGCCATGAAATCCCATACGCGACCGGCACACGCACGATGACCGTCGTGAACAGTGAAATCCACATCGGCGTCATCGTATCCCCTGCCCCGCGCATGACGCCGGACAGGCTCTGTGTCACTGCCATCGCGATATAGCCGACCGCAAGAATACGCATCATATCCATGCTCAGCGTGACAAGCTCCGCTGTCTCCGTGAAGATCGCCATCAGATATTTCCCAAATATCAGGATCAAAATTGTAATCGCGGTAGAAACGCCAACTGCGATCAGCGTCCCCTGCTTCGCGCCCTGCGCCACGCGGCCATGCTTTTTCGCGCCGATATTCTGCCCGGCATATGTCGTCATCGCCGTGCCAAACGAAAAATTCGGCATCATTGCGAAGCTGTCAACACGCATGACAATGACGTTCGCCGCAATGAACATTTCCCCGAAGCTGTTCGTCAGGGACTGCACGATAATCATCGCCATCGAAAAGACCGCCTGCGTCAGGCCGGACGGCAGGCCCAGCCGGATGATCGTCCACGTGTGGTCCTTCACCGGCTTCAGATAGCGCAGCCCCAGATCAAAGAGATCCGTCATCTTCGCAAGCTTGCGCAGGCACAGAAGCGCCGATACAGTCTGCGCGATCGCCGTCGCCAGGGACACCCCGGCCACTCCCAGCCCGAACGAAGCGACAAACAAGACATCGAGAACTATATTCAGCACAGTCGCGATCAGCAGATAGACCAGAGCCGAGACAGAATCCCCGATGCCGCGCAGGATACCGCCGAATATATTATAATATGCCATCCCGGCAATCCCTTCCATCAAAATGAACAGATAGGAATAGCACCAGTCAATGATGGAGTCCGGCGTCTGCAGGACTTCGAGCAGCAGCCGGATCAGCGGCGGGCTGAAAATCATCAGGATCAGGGAGGCAACTGCAGTCAGCGTGATGCAGCAGCCGATCGTCCCGGAGAGCGCCTCGCGGTTCTTCGCGCCGAAATACTGCGATACCATGATCCCTGCCCCGACCGAGATCCCCATGAACAGCACAAGCAGCAGGTTCAGGATCGGATTCGCGCTGCCGACCGCCGCCAACGCGTTGTCGCCCACATACCGCCCGACCACGATGCTGTCCACCGTATTGTAGAGCTGCTGCGCAATATTGCCGAGCAGCATCGGCACTGTAAACGCGACAATTTTCTTCCACGGCTGCCCCGTCGTCATGTCCGCCGGGACAAACAATTCCTTGATCTTCATTTGTGTGCCCTCATTTCAACCGTATATTTCCCCCGCGGGCAACCACACCTCCACAGATACCCGGCGCCTGCAAACAGTCCCGCCAGGAAAGCGTGATAATAGCTCTCCTCGCCCGCCTTCGCCAGAGGGACCATGCCCGCCCATCCCCTCTGCACATTTTCATAATAACAACTTATCATGATGCCGCGGAAAATGCAATACATCTTATAAAATGATTTACCCCTCAAATCCTGATTCCCGGATTGTCAACAGGAACAGCAGGCAGAGTTTCTGGAATTTTGCAGCTGAGAGCGCGGCGTGAGAATTCTCTATGACTCATTTTTTAAAGAGATTATGAACCCGGAGTACACACCTGAACGCTTGAATGAGCTCCTGTCGCTTCTGCTTGGGATGGAGGTGCGTGCTATTCAGCAGATCTGTTATTACGGCAGTACAAACGACTGCGTGACAAAATGAAAAAGAAATTCAATGTCTATCATGCTTTCAATTATTGCTTGAGATTCTTTATTTTGGGCAAGTCATTCAACAAGAAAAAATCAGAACAAATCGCTATGTGTTCCCGTTCTGGTCAG
>CAYRKA010000111.1:0-7149 GCA_964424785.1 uncultured Lachnospiraceae bacterium
TCCCGTCCGCCTCAAACGAATACCCGAATTGCTTCCTGTTCACACGTACCTTCAGTACACCGGTGTCAAGCACCGCCTCATCCTCTGTGATCCGCACATCCGCCTCACAGACCGTCTCATTCTTCTCATACTCCGGCAGATGGTTGTCGTATCCCTCATAGTGCCATGCTTTCACGGAGATCGTCCCCGCCCCGCACGCCCTGAATTCAACCGTAATCGCCGGCATATTCAGCGTGTCCCCGCGATGGCCAATCCTTGCGACCGGCGCCAGGATCCGCATCCCGCCCGGGATCCGCTCCACCGTATACGCCTCCGCCGCAAACAGCCCGTTCGAACGCTCACTCCTCAGCCAATACCCTTCCGTAAACTTCATGTAAAGCTCCTCCTTCAAATTCAATAACAATATTCTTCTCGTGTGCCGCCCTGTGCGCAAAAAAGAGGTGCCGCGAATGCGGCACCCCACTGTTGCCAGCCGGCAAAAACTGAAATCAGATGTGCACGGGCGGAAAAGACCGATAAATCTCCCTTATACGATTAATCAGCCCTTTACCGCACCTGCGACCATGCCCTTGATAATCTGCTTGCTGAATGCGAAGTAAAGCACTACGATCGGCGCCATTGTGATCAGCATGGCAGCCATCTGCTTCGGATAATCGGATGCAAACTGCCCCTTGAACTGTGTCAGTGCAAGCGGCACGGTCTGCAGAGAGACATCCTTGATCAGAACGAGTGCGAAAGAGAACTCATTCCAGCAACTGAATACCTGGATAATCGCAACCGTCACAAGGATCGGCTTGCAGATCGGGAAGATAATCGTCCACATCGTATGCGTAAAGCTGCTGCCGTCAATCGACGCGGCCTCCTCAAGCGACACCGGGATCGTCTTCACGTAGCCTTCTACAAGAAAGATGCCCATCGGCAGACCGAACGAGACATAGGGCAGAAGCAGCGTGAACCATTTGTTGGAGATCCCGCATCTCTGGAACACAATGTAAATCGGGACAAGCAGAGAATGAATCGGAATCAGCATACCCATCAGGAACATCACGTACAGCACCCGGTTCAGCCTGAAGCGGACACGTGACAGGATATAACCAACGATAAAGCTGAATAACACGATCATAACGATCGATAGGATCGTCGTGCGGGCGCTGTTCCACATGGACTCGCCAAGATGATAATCCGAGTTCGTCAGGATACGGATGTAGTTGATCAGAGTCGGTTCCTTCGGGAGGCCGATGATATCCGCATTAAATACACGTTTTTCCTTCAGGGATGAATAGATCATCCAGATGATCGGGAAAATACAGGAGAGTGAAAAGATCCACAGGATGAGATTCATAAATACGGCAAGAATTCCCTTTTTCACCTTTTGCGTACCTTCATTCTTCATCTTATTCCGCCTCCTTCTCTCGCGTCAGGCGGTTAATCAGCGCCTGCGAGCCACCGATCACGAGCAGCGACAGGACGAAGATCCCGACTGAAATGCAGCTTCCATAACCCATGTTGCTCTGACTGAATGAGATCTGGTAGCCGTACATTGCCATAACCATCGACGCCGTGCCGGGCCCGCCCTTTGTCATAACATAGATATTATCGAATGCTTTCATGTTGCCTGCGATACACAGCGTCACACAGACCAGCATTGTATTCTTGATCAGAGGAAGCGTGATATAAATTGCTTTCTGGAACCCATTGGCTCCGTCGATCTCAGCGCTCTCTAAAATATCCGTGCTGATACCTGAAATCGCCGAGAGGATAATTACCATATAATAACCTATGTACTGCCAGATCAGCGGAATCGTAACGAGAAGCATGACAAGCTTCGAATTGTTCAGCCATACCTGGCACAGATCCGCTCTGCCAATCGACGTGAGGAACCAGTTCAGGATGCCGTATTTGTTGTGGTAGATCATGTTCCAGATCAAACCGATACAGACAGCCGCGATCGTGCTCGGGAAAAAACCGAACGTACGGTGAACCGTCTTACATTTCACAAGCTTGGAGTTGATCATCAGGACCAATACGAAGGCAATACCGACCTGCCCGATGATACATGCGACAACAAGATAAATATTATGGCCGAACGCCTCCCAGAACGTACTGTCGTGGAATAGCTGGATATAATTTGTCAGCCCGTTAAACGTCTTCACAGGGCCGCCCTTCCACTCAAAAAAACTGTACACCAGAGCTGTGATCAATGGAACAAATACAGTAAAAATGAACATTGCAACCGGAATCAACAGGTACAGAAAAATCGTTTTGTTCTTCGGCCTGGTTGCATTTAACATCTTCATCCCTCACTTTCCTGCCGATTAAAAATTGTTCTGCCCACTCGTCGTGAGCAGAACGATTATTCACTGATTCCCTATATAAGATTGGCCAGATGCTTGTCTTTAATAATTTGCTTCGTATGCATCCTGAGCGTTCTGGGCAACCGTTTCCGGATCCATCTCGCCATTCATCATGGTCTGCATATCTGTGTTCAGGACATCCCATACTGCGCTGTTGATGTAGGAATCGTAGATCTCGCAGGTTTCTGTATCAACATAGGACCAGTTGTAGAAATCCTGTGTCTGCTGGTCGAATGCGGAAAGGTCAACGTCCGCAACCTTCGTGAGCCCGCCGAGTGCATAGTTCTCAGCAACATAGCTCGCGAATGCCGGTCCCGTGATCTCCTGGGCCAGGTCGATCGCCGCTGCCAGCTTGTCCGGGTCGTCAGCAAGATCCGGGTTGAACGCAACTGCATAGCCAAGGCCGATATTCTGAGAATTCGGAGCCTCTGTAGCGTCTGACGGCTGCGGAAGGACCGCGATACCCATATTGTTGAGCTTCTCCTCATCGGATTCCTTCAGGGTAGCATAAATGTAGGACCAGTCCCAGTTGCCGCCGATGAATGCCGCCGCGTCGCCGGAGATATAGTACTCACGGGCATCCTCGTTCGTCACTGCGTTGAAGTCCTCATTGAAAATCGCTGTCTCAGCGAACAGCCTCTGTGTTTCAGCCAGAGCCTTAACAAACGCTTCATCCGTGAAAGCAGCCCCATCCTTGTTGATCAGGCTCTGGAACCAATCCGGGCCTGTGTAACGGTTGCCCAGCGTTGACAGGAAATCTGAGTTGGCCTGCCACTTGCCGCCGTTACCGAATGCAACTGTCGTGATGCCCTGCTCGTTGAAATACTCAGCAGCAGCCTCTACCTCATCCCATGTCGACGGGAATGCGTCATATCCTGCCTCCGCCCACATAGCCTTGTCGTAAATCACAACTGTGCAGGTGCCGCCTGTCAGTACCGGATAGCCGTAAATCTTGCCGTCTGCGGTCGTGAACGGTGTGAAGTAGCTCTGATTGTAATCTGCATAGTACGGTGAAGCAGCGATCGTATCGGTCAGATCCATGATCAGTCCCTGCTCTGCCCATGCGATCGTGTTCATGCCCTGAAGCAGGAATACGTCCGGGAGATCGTCTGCGGCTGCCAGCGTAGCGATCTGCGTCTTGTACTCAGCGTTCGCCAGAACATTCTGTGTCAGCGTGATGTCCGGATGGGCCTCATCCCATGCGGCCAGAACCGTGCGGAAGCCGTCGGAACCGCCATTGCCCTCAGACTCCTCCGATGTGGAGTAGTGCATGATCTCAAGCTCTCCGGTGTAAGCAAGCTCGTTAGCCGCTACCTCTGTAGCTGCGCTTGCCGTCATCCCCAGCGACGCAACCATAGCCGTTGCAAGCACTGTGCTGATAACCTGTCTCTTTTTCATTTTCAGTCCTCCTTTAGAAAATAATTATCCTGGTTACCTGTTTATCTGTTACGCAAAATGATTGCGGTAACATACTAATTTAATCTCCTGACCGTCTGCCCTGTAAGGAGCTCCCCCTTCACGGTGTGGATGGCCGGTATCGACGTCATGGGCTTCTCAATCTCCTCGATCAGGCTGGCCGCTGCAAGCTCTCCCATCGTCCTGACATCCTGGCGAAGCGTCGTGAGCCTTGGCTCCTCATACTGGCCTGCCTTAATCCCGTCATATCCCGCGACTGAAATATCGTCCGGTACACGCAGTCCCTGCGCCCTGATCGCATTGATCCCGCCAAAACACGTCACATCATCCGGATAGACAATGCAGGTCGGCGGCTCTCGAAGCGCCAGCAATTCCCGCGTCAGCGCATACGCCCGGTCGATATCGAGATAAAGCGATGCCCGGACATACTCCGGGGGAACTGAAATACCGTGTTCCTCCATACTGCGGTAATACGCCGCAAGGCGCTGCTTTGTTACCCTGCTCCCGTCCCCGTGGATATACGCGATACGCCTGTGCCCCATCTCTATTATGTATCTCATGAGCTGGCACATCCCATCCGTATTGTCAGAAAGGATCGCAGTCCGATTGTCCGCAATATAGTCAATCGTGACTACCTTGAGCCTGCTCTGCAGAAGTTCCTGGATCTTCGGATCAAGGAAATCAATTCCCACAACAGCTACTCCGTCAACCCCCCTGTAACTTGCGCGATCGACATAGGACATCTCATATGTTGTATTCACAAAAGTGACATCAAACCCCTTGGCCTCCACCGCTGTCTTCAGGCTCTGAAGGACACCGGAAAAGAACTCGTGCGTCAGCCCTCTCCCGGCAGCATCAGCGAACAGCACGCCGATGTTGTAGCTGCGGTTCGTCTTCAGATACCGTGCAGACTGATTCGGCAGGTAACCCATACGGTCTGCGGCCTCTTTAATCTGCTTCCTCGTATTCTCACCGATATCCCGGTGATTGCTTAACGCTTTGCTGACAGTCGCTATAGATACTCCGCAGGCCGCCGCAACATCCTTCATGGAAACCATGCTTTTCTCCTTGCTCGTTAATTCTGCCCTGACTTAATCGTTTTCTGGGATTTATTAAACAGCATTTCGCACGATTTGTCAATACCTGATTTATTAATTTTCATGTTTTAATCATTCCACACAGTTATTTGATCTGAAAATTATGCGTTATTTATTTTTTTCGCTTTTTAAGTTCTTTTTTCGTAAAGCCGACCGTGTTTTGGGGCAATTTCCGGCTAAAACGTTTGCTTGCGGATTTTAAAAGACAAGCTGCACGAGCAGCATATAAAATACAGTGCCTGCCGGGATCGACAGCAGCGTATTATGCTTCCATTTATGCAGGGCGACGACCAGCAACACCGCCAGCAGCTCCGGCAGCCAGTGTCCCGTGCCTGCAAAGGAGATATTTTTCAGGCAGTAGACGACGAGCATCCCCATGATTGCAAATGGCAGCACGCGTCCGAGGTAGCGCACCGGCTCCGGCGTCCCGTGCCGGAATACCAGAAAAGGCAGGAACCGCAGCAGTGCCGTGATCCCCGCAATCACCATAATCATTGTAAACGCGTATGTCCTGCTCATGCTTTTCCTCCTTCTTAACCCGGAACCAACGGTTCTGCTCATAATCCATCTCTGTCGGCAGCCAGGCCGCCCTTCCCATCTTCCTACCTGATACAGTGCGGATGCCCTGTTCTCATTTCATTTCTGTTTCAGTGCGGATGTCCTGCCCGTATTCCTCCGCCATAATCCAGCGCTTCTCAAGAAACAGGCACGCCGTGATCCCCAGCATGGCCGGAATCAAAAAACCATCCGCCCCGAAAACCACACGGCATAATACGGAGACGGCAACTCCTGTCAGCGCAGGAAGATGCTGCTTCTCCTTCTCCCACTGCTCCACAAAGATCACGACGAACAGCGCCGTCATCGCGAAATCGATCCCCGTAGAATCAAACGGCAGGACTGCTCCAAGCGCAGCCCCGATGACGCTCCCCGCCACCCAGTAACACTGGTCGAGCAGGGACACAAGGAAATAGTATTTTTTGCGGTCAACGCTTTCTGGAAGCTCCGGCGCACAGACCAGCGAATACGTCTCGTCGGTCAGCGCAAAGATCAGATAGGGCTTCCTGCGTCCGGTGCCTTCATATTTCCCAAGCATTGAAATGCCATAAAACAGATGGCGCACATTGACCATGACCGTCATCAGCGCCGCAGATATCAATGACGCGCCGCCCGCGAGCAGGTCGACTGCAACGTACTGCATCGAACCGGCATAGATGCACACGCTCATCAGAAGCGCCCACCACCAGCCGTAGCCCTTGTCCTGCAGCAGGATACCGAACCCCATCCCGAGCACGATATATCCGGCCATGACAGGCAGGGAGGCGATAAAGGAATATTTTAACGTACTGTTCTTTTGCATATCAGATCCATCCTGTTTTTCATCCTCCAGATTTATCTTTTCCCTCTGGCTTCCAGAAACGTAATTTCATGATGCCTTGTCACGGCTCCGCCAGGTATTCCGCGCTGCTCATCACCTGCGTGTGCGCGTATGAGAAGCTCTCCGCTATGCGGCGGATGCAGGCTTCGTTCTGCTCTGACTGGCCTGCGACACAATCATAGAGATACACGACAGCGTGGCCGTCGTCGACTGCCTCCATCATCGTCGAGAGCACGCAGCATTCTGCGACCACCCCTGTCAGCACAATGCGGCCTGCGCGCCGGGCCGCGTCCGCGACCTCAGGGATGCGCATCGAAGAGTAGACCGACTTGTCACAGAGCGGAAACCGTCCGAGATAAGGCCTGAGCTCTTCTATCATATCATTGAGATATGCATCCGCATTGATCGAGGCGTTCTCTTCATTGTACCGCCTCCATGTGCCAACCGGCCTGACAGACGGCACAAAGCGGGTAAAGATGGTCTGACGCGCGATATCTGCGTCAAGCAGCGCGCGGATATGCTCCGCTGCACGCGTCATGGACGGACACGCCCAGTCATTGCCGGGAAGATAGACATTCTGCATATCAATAACCAAAAGAAGATCATTTTTCTTCATTCTTTCAAAACCTGCCTTCCATGTCCCCGAAATCCCGGAGCACGTCGTTTCTAAACCCCATGCGCTTTGAGCGTACCACAGCACATGAAAGTGTCGCTGCGCATAGTTTATCCCTGAACTCAGTTTTCCGCTTCGCGCAAAAGGGTACTTTCATCGTAATATTTTACCATGCTTTTCCGATGAATGGTGAACTATTTTCCAATATTCCTCTCGCAAGCCGGCGCAATCGAAAAAAACACAGACCTGTAGCTTGTCTGTGTTTTTATAGCACCATATCAGATTACCGTCAAC
>CAYRKA010000112.1:0-6951 GCA_964424785.1 uncultured Lachnospiraceae bacterium
AAAAATAACCATTGACAAATCCTTGCGCGGGTGTTACACTTTACCACAACAGAGGATGAAACCGATGAGAAAGAGTAGTAGGCATCCATTGTGAAGTCACAGAGAGCTGCAGGCGGTGGGATTGCAGTATGGAACAGGTTGCTGAATGGACTTTTGAGGGCGGTCTGAACGATGAAGTAGGAATCGCCGGGAACCGAACCCGTTATCAATCAGGAGTGTATGTCAGTACATGCGAAAGTGGACACTATGTCAAATTGAGTGGTACCGCGATAATAAGAAATTATTACCGTCTCAGATAAGATTCTTTATCTGGGACTTTTTTTATGCGCACGGGGCGGCAAGGTACTTCAGCGGCAAAGCCGCTGCCGCCCCGGCGCGGCGGATAGGGTCGATAGCTCGCCCCTGTCCGATCGCAGGCCCTCAGCAAAAAGAAAGGAGAACAGTATTATGAAGAAAAAAGTTTTGGCACTCACAGCAGTATCCGTTATGACAGCAGCTATGACAGCGAGCACAGCGATGGCCGCGGAGTACAAGGTCGGCATCCTCAAATTCATGGACCATGCGTCACTGAACCAGATCGAGGACGCGGTCAAGGCGGAGCTCGACGCGAAGTCGGCCGAGGGTGAGGACACCTACGTGTACGAGGGCTACGACCTGAACGGGCAGGGCGATTCGACGGTGCTGCTGCAGCAGGCAACACAGCTGATCGATGACGGCGTGGATGTGATCATCCCGATCGCGACCCCGGCGGCAGCGGTGGCGCAGAGCGCGACAGAGGACAATCAGATCCCGGTTGTTTTCTCCGCAGTATCGGATCCGGTGATCGCCGGGCTCGTGGAGTCGATGGACGTTCCCGGGGCAAATATCACAGGTACGAGCGATGCGCTGAATACGAACGCGATCCTCGACCTCATGTTCATCGCGGACCCGGATATCGAGTCTGTTGGCCTGTTGTACAGCCTTTCCGAGGATTCGTCGAAGCAGCCGATTGCGGATGCGAAGGCGTATCTCGACGAGAAGGGCATCAAGTATATTGAGGCGACCGGCACAAATAATTCCGAGATCCAGGCGGCTGCGGAGCAGCTCGCGGCGGACGGCGTGGACGTAGTCTTCACCCCGACCGACAATACGGTGATGGATGCGGAGCTTGGGATTTATGAGACATTCATCGAAGCAGGGATCGCGCATTACACAGGGGCTGATTCCTTTGCGCTGAACGGCGCGTTCTGCGGCTACGGCGTGGACTATACGAATCTCGGCACGGCTACGGCGGATATGGTAATCGATATCCTGAACGGCGCGGATCCGGCGGAGACACCTGTACAGACATTCGACAGCGGCATCGCGACGGTCAATACGGAGACGGCCGAGGCGCTTGGCATCGACTACAGCGGATTCGCGGAGGTATGTACGCAGGTAGTGGAGACGGTTACCGCAGAGGAGTTTGAGTAAATCATGGGTTCCATACTTTCCCTTTCTGTCGTTATCAGTGCGCTTGAGCTTGGCGTGATTTACGCGCTGATTGCGCTGGCGCTCTTTCTGAGCTATTCGATTTTAAATATTGCCGACCTGTCTACAGACGGGTGTTTCACGCTCGGCTGTGCGGTCGGCGCGCAGGTTGCGATCATGGGTCATCCGGTACTGGCGCTGTTCGCCGCGATGGCGGCGGGCGTGTGCTCCGGCTACATCATGGCGTTCCTGCAGACGAAGCTGGGAGTGGAATCCATATTGGCCGGTATTATTGTGAACACGGGGCTCTACACAGTCAATCTGGCGGTGATGGGGTTTTCGGCTAACCTCTCGATTTTCAAGGCCGATACGATCTACAGCCTGTGTAAGGGGCTGTTCGGGGCGAAACTGTACAAGCTGGTCGTTTCCGTGATGATTGTCCTGGTGATCTGCGTGATTCTGGCGTGGTTCCTCGGGACGCGGCTCGGGCTCTCGATCCGGGCGACCGGAGACAACGCGGACATGGTGCGTGCGTCGAGCATCAATCCGGGCTTTACGATTACGGTGGGCCTGTGCATATCCGGCTCGATGACGGCGCTTGCCGGCTGCCTGATCGGGCAGTACCAGAAGTCGTGTGATATCAATATGGGGACAGGCATGGTCACGATTGCGCTTGCCAGCCTGATCATCGGCGAAACGCTGTTCGGCAGGGGGAGCATCCCGCGCCGCATCGTCGGGGTCATCCTCGGGAGCTGCCTGTACCGCTTTGTGATCGCGATCGCGCTGCGCCTGCACGTCCCCGCGGAATGCCTGAAGCTTGTATCGGCGCTGATTGTTGCCGTGGCGATTGCGTCGCCGTACCTGAAGCGGCAGGCCGCGTTCCAGAAAAGGAAAATGGCGGCGTCCTCCGCCAGAAAGGGAGGAAACGGGGTATGCTGAAGCTGGTCAATGTGAAGAAGGTGTTCAATGCCGGGACGGTCAATGAGAAGGTGGCGCTCGACGGCGTCAGCCTGACTGTGGAGAACGGCGAGTTCGCAACGATTATCGGCAGCAACGGCGCTGGCAAATCGACGCTGTTCAACTGCATCGGCGGCAGCTTTATCGTCGACGAGGGCAGCGTGTACCTCGATGATTGTGATATCACCTTTATGCCGGAGTACCGCAGGGCGGTACAGATCGGGCGCCTATTCCAGGATCCGATGCGCGGGACGGCTCCGCACATGACAATCGAAGAGAACCTGGCGCTCGCGTATCTGCGCACGGCGCGCAGGAGGAGCTCTGTGTTTTCGAGGATCAGCAGCAGGGAGAGGGCGCTTTTCCGTGAGAGGCTGTCCCTGCTGGACATGGGACTTGAGGATCGGATGAAGCAGCCGGTAGGGCTGCTGTCGGGCGGGCAGAGGCAGGCGCTGACGCTGCTGATGGCGACACTTGTGCCGCCGAAGATCCTTCTGCTCGACGAGCACACGGCGGCGCTTGACCCGGCGACGGCGGACAAAGTGATTGCCCTGACGAAGCAGGTGGTCGAGGAAAACCATCTCGCCTGCCTGATGATCACACACAATATGCATTCCGCCCTGGAGCTTGGCAACCGCACACTGATGATGGATGAGGGCAGGATTGTCCTCGATATCAGCGGGGAGGAGCGTGCGGGTCTGACCGTAGATGGGCTGCTGGAGCGGTTCAGCGCCGGAGCAGGCAAGGCGCTTGACAATGACAGGATCCTGTTTTCCAAAGTGGAGTGAAAGGCAGCGCGAAGCGGGTTGCTGTGAACAGCCGGCATGGCCGTTCACAGCAACTCATATTTTCCAGGCGGATGACTGCATCTGCAGCTCACACATATGGCGGTATATTCCGTTTTTCCTGCTTAAGCTTTCAGGCGTACCCTGTTCTGCCACTGCGCCGTCCTTTAAAACCACAATCTTATCTACGCCTGCGATGGTACGCATACGGTGGGCAATGATCAGCACAGTCTTGTCTTTCACAAGTGCGGAAAGCGCAGCCTGGATGGCTGTTTCGTTTTCCACGTCAAGAGATGCCGTTGCCTCGTCCAGCAGAATAATCGGTGCATTTTTCAGGAATGCCCTTGCTATGGAAAGCCTCTGGCGTTCGCCTCCGGAAAGCTCCCTGCCATTTTCCCCGATCTGTGTCTGATAGCCATCCGGGAGTTTTTCTATAAACTCTTCGCAGTTTGCCATCCTCGCGGCCTGCATGACCTCCCCGTCTGTGGCAGACTGTCTCCCGATACGGATATTTTCCATTACTGTGTTGTTGAACAGCGTTACGTCTTGGAAGACAATGGAGTACAGACCCATCAGGGTTTCGGGGTCTGTTTTGGACACATCCATGCCGCCGACCGTGATTTTGCCGCTGCCGATGTCCCAGAACCGCGCGGCGAGCCGGGAAACCGTAGTCTTTCCGCCGCCGGAAGGGCCTATTAAGGCCGTCACTTCGCCCTGCTTCGCTGTGAAGCTGACACCGTCCAGGACACGCTGTCCATCCCGATAAGAGAATTCCACGTTGTCAAAGGTGATGTCGCAGCCTTGATTGGTAAGAGTTCCTTCTCCGGTTTGTATCGGGTGGGACAGCACTTCATCCAGGCGCTCGCTGTTGATCTCCACAGAGATAATTGCCGCAAAATTCTGGAGGGATATCTGCATGGGATCATAGAGCCGTGCTACCAGCATCAGGAACATAAAGAAGGTCAGGATGCTTAAGTGTTCATCCCCGCCTGCCAGCAAAATGCCGCCCACCAGAGCGGTTGTGCCGATCCCGACCTTCAGGATCATCTGCGCAAGGGAAACATAAGCCGCTACGGTCAGCTCAGAAACCAGCGCATATTTCTCTACCGCCTTGATTTTTTTGTCCAGCCCGTCGAGGTAACGGCCCTCCGCATGGTTGGATTTCAAATCCCTGGCGGACTCCAGACATTCCTGGATCCCTGCCTGCATATCGAGCTTCAGCGCCGTGGATTTGCGGATTACCTTCTTCTGGACGGAGGACGAGGTCCCCACGATCAGGAGGGAAACCGGTATCACCCAGAAGCTGGCCAGCGCCATCCGCCAGTCAAAGAAAAAGAGGGAAACGCCCACTAGCGTGGTGGAGACAAGCGCGCCGTAAAGCTCCGGGATCCAATGGCTGGAAGCGGTCTCCATGACGGCGCAGTCCCCCATAATATTCGTTGTCAGGTCCGACAGGTCTTTCTTGCCGAAGAAGGAAAGAGGAAGCCTGCGGAGACGCTCGGCAATGGCGGTTCGCCGCACGCCGCTTTCCCGATAGGTGGTTAAAAAGGTGGCGTTGTACTGGAGATACTGCGTGGCTGCGATCAGCGCCAGGATAACGGCGCTCCCCGCGATATAAACAGTGCCGTGCCCCGCCGGGATGCCGCCCTCCAGCAGGTCACCAATCAGGAGATAGAGCATCATGGAAGGAAACATTATGGCGATATTGGAAACAGCCACCAGAATGATGGCCTTAACCATATCCTTTGCCCCCTGCCGGGATAATGCATATTTATGCTGCAGCTTCTTTCTCATGATTCAGGCACCTACCTTCCATTGTATGGAGCGGTTAAACTCCTCATACATTCCTTTATACAGGCCGCCCTGCGAAAGCAGCTCCCCGTGCGTCCCGTGTTCCCTTAGAGTCCCGTCATCGAGTACAAAAATCGCGTCTGCGTCCGTGACTGTGGAGAGCCGGTGGGCGATCATAATAACAGTTTTGTCTCCGGACATGGCGGTAAAAGCCTCCTGCACCTTTGCTTCATTATCCGGGTCGGCAAAGGCTGTGGCTTCGTCGAGGATCAGGATCGGCGCATCCTTCAGGATCGCCCTTGCAATGGAAAGCCGCTGCTGCTCGCCGCCGGAAAGATAAGTCCCTTTTGTTCCCAGAATGGTATGGATGCCTTGCGGCAGCTTATTAATAATGTCCATGCACTGTGCTTTTTCGAGCGCATCCATAACCTCAGCCTCCGACGCATCCGGCCTGGACAGGCGTACATTTTCCAGGATGGAAGTCTTTAAAAGGCAGCTGTCCTGGAATACGAAGGAGATAAGGTCCGCCAGTTTCTCCTGCGGGATGTCCCGTACATCCGCTCCGCCTATTCTGATGCTGCCATCTGTCACGTCAAAAAACCGTGCGATCAGCTGTGCGGCGGTGGATTTCCCGCCTCCGCTTGGGCCTGCGAGCGCCACCTTGCTTCCGGCGGGGATGGCCAGGGACAGATCCGACAGCGCGTTCCTTCCCGCACCGGGATACCGAAAGCTTACATGGTCAAGGACGACAGAGCTGTCCCTGATCTCAGCCGTGCCATCGGGATCCGTAAGCGGCTCCATTTCCAGGAGGGAGCCTACGCGGTCCATAGCATCCAGCAGGGTCATTTCCTGCTCGCCGGAGTAGGCGATCTTTGTCAGTGTGACGGTTAAAAGCGGCGTGACCAGGATATAATACATGGCGTTGGAAACAAGGTTCGGCGTAATTCCATGATGCGCAAGCAGACAGGCCGCGGCAATCAGCGCCGCAAATACTGCGTTGATTGCGGTCATGAAAGCGACCATCGCAGGCCTCATGCTCTTTGTGTACGCAATCGTCCACTCCCCATAGGAATCGATCGCGCTTTTGAAGCGCCGGAATGAATGGACAGTCTGCCCGAAGGTTTTTACCACAGGCACGCCGCGTACATATTCCACCGCTTCATTGCTCATAGCATCCAGTGCGTTCTGGTACTCCCGCATGCTGGTTTTCATTTTTTCGCCCATCATCGTCATCATAAAGGCAAAGCCGATGACAGCGGGGATAAAGCAGATCAGGCCCAGCCGCCAGTCGAAGATAAGCATCAAGACGGCAAGGCCGGCAGGTGTAATGGCGGCAACAGCCTGGTCGGGAAGGCTGTGGGCAATATAACTTTCGGTGGCTGCTGTGGAATCCGTCACAATGCGCCGGATTTTCCCCGTCCCCTCTTTGCCGAACACGCCCATAGGCAGGCGCAGGCAATGGCGCATCAGCGTGCTTCTCATATTTGCCTGCACCCGGAATGCCGCGATATGCGTGCACATCAGTGCGCAAATATAAAGAAGCATACAGAGGACAGTAATGCCGACCGCCTGCCAGCCGAGATTTTTAATCTGTCCCGGGTTTCCGCCTGATACCGCGATCCGGATAATCCTCCACAGGTTATAGAACGGCACCATGGCAACCAATGCGCTGACGGCGGCCAGGATCCGGCCCAATGTGATAAGCGCCATATAGGAGCCCGCGTAGGGCCTGATCAGCTTCATCACATCAGTTTTCTGCTTTTTATCTTCCATTTGGAAAACCTCACTTTCCCTGATTCATTTTGCCTCTAAGTATCTGTTCGATTGGTTGCCCATAGTATGAAACCTCCATAGGTATGCTTTAGCTTAAGCCTGCACTACAGCCCATGGTCTGCTATAGGTTAGCATAAACTAACCAACTTTTCAATACCTTTTCATCATTTTGGCTCATTTTAGCAACGATTTAGTTCCT
>CAYRKA010000113.1:0-6531 GCA_964424785.1 uncultured Lachnospiraceae bacterium
TCTACGAAGAATCCTGCAAGGGGTTGGTGGATATCTGGTATGCAATAAACTGCAGAAGCGACCAATAGAAAACCTGGAGAGCCTTTACCCTGATATATGGTAGAAGCGGATACAGATAGCGCAGGTGTACAGGATAAGATGATTGTGACAGACTTCCATTCACATATATTGCCCGGGATCGACGACGGCAGCCGGGACGTGGAGACATCCATTGAGATGCTTCGGATGATGCGGTCGCAGGGGACCGGCCGGGTGGTGGCGACTCCCCATTTTTACGCGGAGCAGGACAGCATTGAGTCGTTCCTGGAAAAGAGGCAGCGCTCCTATGAGTCGCTCCGGGAGCATTATGAGGCGGGGCTTCCGGAGATCCGCCTGGGGGCGGAGGTGACGTTTTTTGACGGGATCAGCCGGGCGGACAAGACCGGTGATCTGTGTATCCGGGGTACCAGCCTGCTGCTGTTGGAGATGCCCTTTACCGCATGGCATGGATCCGTCCTGGATGAAGTCGCGCGGCTGGCCGGCAAGAGGGGATTCAAGGTCATCATCGCACATCTTGAGCGCTACCTGAAGCTGTCCGGCAACCGGCAGGGAGTACGGCAGCTGCTGGAGCTGCCGGTGGTGATCCAGGTCAATGCAGGCAGCCTGCTGGACTGGCGGACACGCGGCCCTCTCCTGCGGATGTTCGGGAACGGCGCCGCGCAGCTGCTGGGAAGCGACTGCCACAGCTTACACAGGCGCCCGCCGAATCTGTCTGAGGGCCGGGCTGTATTAAAGAAAAAACTGGGAGACAGCATACTGCAGCAGATCGATGCACTTGGAGAGGAATTGCTACGGTAAATGAAAAAAAACAAAAAGAAAATCATTCCGGCCGTTATTTCGATGATCATGCTGGTCCTCCTGATCGTGCTTGTCACGCAGGCACTCGAAAATCAGGAGAAGGTTAAGCTGGAGAAGCTTGCGGAGACAGAGACAGAGGATTATTTTTCCGACTACCTGGATGTGCATTATCTGGAGCTGGGCGGAGAGATCTATACCTACAGTGACCGTATTGAGAATTATCTTTTTATCGGCACGGATCACAGTGGCCAGGAGGATGCCACCGGGGATGAGTACCAGGGCAGTATGGCAGATTTCCTTGCGGTGCTGATGACCAACAGCACAAAGGAGGAGTACGCTGTGATCCAGCTGAACAGGGACACCATGACAGAAATCGTCCTGATGGACCATAATGGAGAGGATACAGGCAGCGAATTCATGCAGCTGTGCACGGCCCACTGGTATGGCGGCGACAAGGAGCAGAGCTGTGAAAATACGGTGGATGCAGTCAGCAACCTTCTCGGCGAGCTTGATATAGACGGATATTATGCGATGCCGATGGACCGCATCGCGGATCTGAACCACGCGGTAGGCGGCGTGACCCTGACTGTCCAGGGGGATTTTTCCCGGGTAGATGCAGGGCTGAAGGAGGGGGAAACGGTTACGCTCACAGACGAGCAGGCCGAGACCTATATCAGAGGCCGGATGAATGTGGGAGACGGCGAGAATGTATCGCGTATGTCCAGGCAGCTCCAGTACCTCCAGGCGTTCAGCAGCCAGGCAAAGGCAAAGCTGAAGGAGGATCCCGGGTTTGCAACGGACACGATAGAAGAACTGGAGCCATATACAACGACAGATATCAACAACAATACGATATCCAAATTGCTGAACCGCCTGTCAAAGTTCGACA
This sequence comes from uncultured Lachnospiraceae bacterium, assembly GCA_964424785.1. Classification (GTDB taxonomy): domain Bacteria; phylum Bacillota; class Clostridia; order Lachnospirales; family Lachnospiraceae; genus Choladousia. Next base: position 1,727 of record CAYRKA010000113.1, read on the forward strand.
GCCTGGGGATCCTTCAGCTGGAGGGGGAGACGTCCATCGGACAGGCACTCGGCGACGGCATCGACCATACGGAATTCCGCCTGGACCAGAGTGCGCTGCGGGAACTGCTGACGGAGCTGTATGGATTGGAAATCATGTAGAGAAAGGGACAACAGATAATGAACGAAAAACCAGAACCTGTAAAGCAGCAGCAAATGGAGACACAGGAGATTGACCTGCTGGAGCTGGCGGGCTTCTATCTTTCCAAGATCGTATATGTGATCCTCTCCTTTGTTGCAGGAGCGCTGATTCTCGGATTGTATACGTATTTTTGCATTACACCCAAATATACGGCTTCCGCCAAGGTCTACATGGTATCCACGACCAATGAGTCCGTGGTAGACCTGACCGCGCTGAACCTGGGCACCGCACTTTCATCAGATTATGAGGTGCTGATGACGATCCGCCCGATTTTCAATGAAGTGATCGATGAGCTGAAGCTGGATTATACATACGATGAGATGAAAAAAATGGTTTCCATCTCCGCTTTGAATGATACCCGTATCATCGAGCTCTCTGTGACCAGCACAGATCCGCAGGAGGCCATGGATATGGCGAATATGCTGGCCGAGAAAGCGGTCTCCTACCTGCCTGAGCTGATGGAGACTCCTGCGCCGAATATCGCAGAGCGCGCCATCCTGCCGACGGAAAAGAGTTCGCCGAGCCTGACAAAGAATGTGGCCAAGGGTGCACTGATATTCACTGTCCTGTGCCTGGGCATCCTGACCGTGATTTTCCTGCTGGATGATACAATGAAGACTGCTGAGGATGTCGAGAAGGAGTTCGGCATCATGCCGCTGGCAGTGATCCCGGAAGGTGATGTTCCTGCTCTGAAGGATAAATCCAAAAACGGGAAAAAAGAAGCAGGAGGGAAAAGGAAGAGATGAGCCATAAAAAAGTCAAAGTAAACAATCTGCCGCAGTTTCCCTTCGCGATGGAAGAGGCCTTCAGCAGGCTCCGCATCAATGTGGGCTTCACAGGAAGCGACGTAAAAAAAGTACTGGTGATCAGCAGCCTGCCAGACGAAGGGAAGAGCTTTGTATCCATGCAGCTGTGGCATCAGATGGCGTCCATGGGTACCCCATCTGTCCTGGTGGACATGGATCTGAGGAATTCCGTCATGGTGGAGAAATATGATATCAGGTCAGAGGGACCTGGGAAAATCTGTGGTACCAGCCAATATCTGTCCGGCGATTACCCGCTGGAGGAGGCTATTTTACATACGGACATTAACGGCGGGGATATTATTCCAAATACCGACAATATCGTCAATCCGGCCATACTTGTGGAGAGCGCGAGGTGCCGACAGATGCTGGACGGGCTGGCGGCGAAATACCGTTATGTCTTCGTCGACGCTCCGGCTCTCGAGCTGGTATCAGACGGGGAGCGCCTGGCTTCCATGTGCGACGGGGCAATCTTTGTGGTGCGGAGCAGCAGCACCTCCAAACGCACAGTACATAATTCGATTCAACAGCTGCAGCGTTCCGGCTGTCCGATCCTGGGCATTGTACTGAACCGTACGGAGAGCTCCAAGACAGCCTATTACCATAAGTATGGCAAATACGGCCAATACGGTTATTATGGGGACGGCTATTACGGGAAAGGCAAGGAAGCCAGATAATCCGGGTTATTAGAAGATCATATTTTTTAATAATAATTTCTGAGGAAAGGAGGGAGAAACCAATGAAATTGTTTAAGAAGGTGAGCGCACTGGTTCTTGCGGCGGCTATTTCACTGAGTAGCTTTGCTACAGCGTTTGCAGCCACACAGAGCCCTACGACAGCGCCCGTGGCCAATGCCAGCGCTACGACAGTAAAGAGCCATACCGTTTCCTCAATGGAAGCAGGCACTGCCACGCTGAAAGCGGTCAACAAGACGTATAAGTCTGTCATCATCAATGCGGTTGCGGTAAACGGCGTAAAGTACAAGATCACCAAGATTGCCGCGAATGCATTTAATGGTTCCAAGGCAACAAAGGTTACTTTGGGGGCTAACGTCAAGACAATCTCCAAGAACGCATTCAAGGGTTCCAAGGTGAAGACAATCGTCCTGAAGAACAGGAAGGTTACTGTTAAGAAGGGCGCATTCAGCGGTCGGAACACCAAGAAGATGACGATCAAGGTGAATTGCACGAAGAAGCAGCTTGCTGCTGTCAAGAAGAAACTGAGGGCAGCAGGATTCAAAGGCACAATCAAAAGGCTTTAACCGTGTAATCCTACGGGGGGAGTCGGCAGGCCCGGCATCCCCTATCCGATAAAACGGTAAAACCGTATTTTTATTTTAGCGAGGCAGGACGATAGCATCAGGCAGCCGGGGATACCTCTTTAAAATAAGAATATGGCTGGGAATACATCCACATAACTCCCGCGGGGGGGGGGTAATGGTAAAATGGAAAAGGAAAGAGAAAAAAATGCAAGCCGTGGGGCAAAAGGGGCGGGGGTCAGGAAGAAGCCCCGCTGGAAGCCGGAGCACTGGGAGATGGTTGCCTGCTACCTGGTTCTTTATGATATTTTTTCAATCTGCTTCTCCTGGTTTTTTGGGCTGATGCTTCGGTTTGACCTGCAGTATTCACAGATTCCGCAGCAGTATCTCTATGCATATATCCGCTTCATGCCGGTCTATGTGGTGGTAACGGTTGCGGTGTTTTTCTATCTGCGCCTGTACCAGAGCATCTGGCGCTTTGCCAGCTTCAGCGAGCTGAACAGGATCCTGGCGGCATCCGGGGTCACGTCCGTGTTCCACGCGGCCGCGATCACGATATTCGTATGCCGTATGCCCATATCGTATTACATCATCGGGGCTGTCATGCAGTTCTGCATGGCCACTGTGGTCAGGTTCACCTACCGCTTTATTACCCTGGAGCGAAACAGGAGGAAGAAAGAGAAAAAGGCAATCCACCGGGCCATGGTGGTCGGCGCGGGGGATGCCGGGCAGATGGTGGTGCGGGAGCTGAAAAACAGCGGAGAATCCACGGCAAAGCCGGTCTGTATCATAGATGATAACCGAAGCAAATGGGGGTGTCTGATGGACGGGATCCCCATCGCCGGGGGCAGGGAGGACATCCTGGGGGCAGTCGAAAAATACAACGTCGACCAGATCCTGTTCGCCATCCCCACCGCTTCGGCAGAAACGAAACGGGATATCCTGAATATCTGCAAGGAAGCGGGCTGCGAGCTCCTCAGTCTCCCGGGTATGTACCAGCTTACGAACGGGGAGGTGGCCCTGGACAGGATGAAGCCGGTGGCCGTGGAGGATCTCCTGGGCCGGGAGCCGGTCAGGGTGAACATGGATGAGATATGCCAGTACATAAAAGGCAAGACAATCCTCGTGACAGGCGGGGGCGGCTCCATCGGCAGCGAGCTCTGCCGCCAGATCGCCACACATGAGCCCGGGCAACTGATTATTTTTGATATTTACGAAAACAACGCCTACGACATCGAGCAGGAGCTGAGGCGGAACTACGGCGACAGGCTGAACCTCACCGTGCTGATCGGCTCGGTCCGCGACAGCCGCAGGATCAATATGGTATTTGAGACGTACAGGCCGGATATCGTATACCATGCAGCGGCCCATAAGCACGTGCCGCTGATGGAGTCCAGCCCGAACGAGGCAGTAAAGAATAATGTAGTAGGCACTTACAAGACGGCATATGCCGCCATGAAATACGGCACGCAGCGCTTCGTGCTGGTCAGCACGGACAAGGCGGTCAACCCCACCAACATCATGGGCGCGAGCAAACGGCTCTGCGAGATGGTCATCCAGAGCATGGACGCCATCAGCAGGAGCGGGCGCATGGACCTGCTGCCCTTCCTCCATGCCCATCCGGACAAGACAATCGACGGGCAGGTGGCGCCGGATCCGATTGACCACATGGCGGCAGACCATGACAGCGGGGCGCCAAGGATCGAGTTGGTCAAAAACAAGAACCGCACCGGCACGATCTATGCCGCAGTCCGCTTCGGGAATGTGCTGGGAAGCAACGGCTCGGTGATCCCGCTCTTTAAGAAGCAGATCGAGGCAGGCGGCCCGGTGACCGTCACCCACCCGGACATCATCCGGTATTTCATGACGATACCGGAGGCAGTCAGCCTGGTGCTCCAGGCCGGCACTTACGCATGGGGCGGGGAGATCTTTGTGCTGGACATGGGGGAGCCCGTCAAAATTGATACCCTGGCAAGGAACCTGATCCGCCTGTCCGGCTACAAGCCGGATGAGGACATCAAAATCGTTTACACCGGCCTGCGGCCGGGGGAAAAGCTGTATGAAGAGAAGCTGATGGCGGAGGAAGGGCTGAAGAAGAGCGACAACGAGCTCATCCATATCGGGAAGCCGGTCCCGTTCGATGTGGCACAGTTCCTGCGGCAGCTCAAAGAGCTGGCCAGGGCGAGCTATGAAAACAGTCCGGATATTGTGGAAATGGTTGAGAAAATCGTACCCACCTTCCATCCGGCCTGCGGGCCAAATGTCCCGGGGAAGGGAGACAGCGCAGACGATGCACCGGAGGCGGAGAGAATGGCAAAGGCACAGGCCGCGGCGACGGTTTTAAGATGAAGAACAGAGATGAAATCACGCTTCTGGGTTTTATTCAGCAGGAGATATCAAAAATGAGGGCTTTGGATGAAGTTTTGTTCCTATTGGGAAAAATCGTCAGATACACAAATTCCTTGCCGTCGCGGTAACAGGAACAGATGTTTTGGGAGAGAAAATGGGTGGAAAAGTGGGAAATGTACTGTATAGCAAAAAAGAGCCTCCATGAGAGGAGGCTC